>CAZHOB010000030.1:0-19184 GCA_964534465.1 uncultured Candidatus Saccharibacteria bacterium | reverse complement strand
TATCATGTCGCAGCCGTTGAAATCTCCGCTCAAGTTCATGAGCTCCAGCTCGACAGCTGTGAGATCGCGAGCGACGCAATGCGAGCGCGCGAATTGGAGCGAGGTCGTGAGCGTATATGCCTGCAGCAGCGGTCCGGCGTCGATATCGAGAATGAGCGCATGCACCGCCGTGCCCTTTTCCGTGATCGCGAGCGCTTGGAACGCCTCTTCGCTATTTGGAACCGTTTTGGCGAAAGCGATCATTTGCTGCACGATCTTGATCTTCTGCTCGGCGACACCGTTTTGTCGCAACGCCAAGACGAGCTCGCGGCCCTTGTCGGCCAAAAGTGAGAGCGTGCTGAAACGGAGCACCTGATTGTACCCGACGGCCGTCGATATTATCGGGGCTGTCGGAGAATATTCCCGTCCGGCCTCGGTGTCGTATCTGCCGGTACCCGCGTCTTCAAAGCCGTATATCCGCACCACCTGTTCGCGCGTGATACCGAGGGCGACGGCAGCCTTGACGTACGCCCGCTTGAACTCCTCTTCAGGGCGCAGATCAGGCGTGAAGTTGAAATGTTGCTGTGCGAGGCGAATGAAATCATTGATATCGGGAAGCGGCGATTGCGGGGTCGTGGGCTTCCGAGGTGTGCGCGCAGTCGGAGGGTCGCGCTGCACATAATCCTCGATGGTAATGGCCTGACCGCGAGCGAATTTTTGCACGCGCGCCTTTCGTTTTGCAGCGACCTCATTCCAAAACTGGGACACCTCCGTGACGCCGGTTATTTTTTTGATCATCTTTGATTCCGCGGCACCGACCGTTAGGCACATTAAACACAGTATCGTTGTGGAGAGACGAACGGTCTTCATTATTACTATCCTTCTGTTGCTGTGAGAAGGATACGTCAAAAAAGAAAGACCCCCAAGCTGCTGCAAGGGGGTCACAGGGAACAAGAAGATCAAGCCGAAGCTTCGTCTTCCGGCTTCGCAAGGCGAGTCGGGCAGACGGTCGGATACCACTCCGTTCGCCTTAGTCGCCGAACTCCATTGATGAGTAGAGCGAAAAAGACGAAGCAGGCTCCGAGAATTGCGACACAGCCAAGAAGCAAGATGCCCAAGAACTTGCCGACAGCGAGGAATTGGGTCGCATTTGCGTCCATCCCGAGATAAAAAAGGAATCCGACGATACCGAAGACAGAGAGGAACATCGAAGAGAGGATTCCGACGGTGAAGCCGGTGCCGCAAAAGCTCTTCGTGTGGCCGGCCATGCTGTTGACGTACGCACCGAGCCAATTTTGCTTGGACTCGAAGTGAGCGCTATTCACCTTCTTGAGGCCAAGGCTCGCGAGTATGCCGCCGAATGCACCCATGGTGACAAGAGCGGCAACAATGATGCCGAGGAATACCGGCCAGTAAAAGGCGGGATCTTCACGCAGCATCCGATCGGTAGGCCAATAGACGTGGAGCTTGTAGAGCGTAGTTGAAGAAGCGAAGAGAACGATGGTCGAGAGAATTCCCTGAAGCCACATCTGCGCGTTCCTTCTGAAGGTTTTTGGACTGCGGACAACCTACTACAACCGGAGTGTCATAGCAAGAAAAAGGCCCCGCTATTATCGCGGGGCCGATGAGAAAAGTTCAAGCGGTTTTTGAGACAGTCGACGCGCTCATGGGGCACATTCGCTCGTACCACCTTGTGCGCCGTGCGTACACCTTGACGAGATAGAACCCGCCGATGAGTGAGAGTACGGTGGCGACAATGGCCAGCGGTACGGCCCAGAAGCGCGGGTCGTCAGGAATCTCGAAGGGCGGAGCGTGTGTCCATGTATCGTAGACTTGGTATCCGACGAAGCCAACGCCTGCGGCGAGCGCGAGTATCGCGAAGAGGCTCCCGACTTTTCGAGCGAGCGCGTATTTTCGGCACAACAGAATGATGCCCACACCGACTGCCACGAAGGCCGATAATGCGCCGATAGCGCACGCCATAAAGAAGAAGAAGCCGAGCGGGTCTTTCGATACGGCGAGTACGATTCCCGCAAAGAGTGCAGGCACGAAGAGGGCAGTGAGCATAAGAGCGCCGCACATAACACTCGCGCCGCAGAAACTTTTTGCACCCGAGATGGGCGTGCCCATCACGCGGCCGTACCAGTTATTTTTTGGGCGGAATTTTCCATTCGCGTCGAGTTCGAGCGCGAAGCTCGCGGCGATACCGCTGTAGCCGAGAAACATCCCGACGAGGCTCGCTCCAGACCATGCAGTGTACTGCGCGACTATGGCCGCCGCAGCCCATGCATCGTCGGGCAAAGAGTGATGTTGGTTCTGCCACTGCATCAGCTCGTACATTCCAAATGTCGCGAGGCCGGCGGCAAGGATGGAAATGATCCGCGGAGTCCACATCTGCGTATTCCTTCTCTGTGATTCTTTACTGCGGACAGTCTACATAGTACTTTTTTAAGTGCAAGAAAAGGCCCCTTCCGATATTGGAAAGGGCACAAAGAACTCATTACCCGTTCGACTTTTGCGGGACGTGTGGGCAGATGACATCGTGGAACGGCTGACGCTTCAGCCAGGAGGCCGCGGAATACGCACCTATCCCAAGCAGGACGAGTGTGACCAGTACGCCGATAACGACCGCTGCGCCCGTCGGGGAAGAGTACACGCCGTATACGAAAAGTCCGAGGAGTCCGAGGAGCGATGTCACGCCGAGAATATTTCCGACGATATTGCGAGTGCGTTTACTTGGCGTCGGTCTCTCGGAGACTTTTTGGAGGCCGTATATCACGACGGACACGAAAGCTACCACGACGGCGACAGCTGCTATGACCTTGAGGACGTCGGCCGTATTCGTGAGCAAGCCACATGTCAGGACAACCACGAGAGCGACGCCGAGTCCGCTGAAGAGCATAAGAATGCCTGCCGTCAATGCCGTGTCGCAGAAACTTTTTGAGCCTTTGAGAATGCGCGGTGCCGCAATGCGACCGAGGACAGTGTCCCTTGCCACAAGGTACCCGTGCTGGTCCTTTTTAAGCGCCGCGGCTGCGAGCAGTCCGCCATATCCGCACACTATGCCGAGCGCGGATGCCGTGATCCAAACGAGAATTACGATGATCGCGCCGGCAGCCAAAAAGATATTACCGGGAAGTTCTGCCTTGGCGGACGCCATCACATACCACTCGTACAAACCATACGACGAGATAGCAGCAGCGATCGCGCAAAGAGTTGCCTGTTTCCACATGCACGTATTCCTTCTGTGGGTTTTTGAACTGCTGTCAAAGTACTTCAATTATTTCCCATTGTCGAGTAAAGAAAAAAACCCCGAGCTGTTGCTCGGGGCTTCGGATCAAATCCCATCCATCCAGTAGGATGTGCGATACGTATTGTTTTCGACAGGGCAGATGACCTCGTGGTGAGGCATGAGCTCTAGTGCCTTCTTTACACCCCACACTGCGCCGACGATGAGCGCGACTGTGGCTCCGCATGCGCCTACTACGAGGCACTGTTGAAGCGACGGCCCAATGAGCCACAGGATCAGACCGAATGCGACAACAAGCGTTCCTACCATGGTCACGAGTATGCCTGCGACCGTTTTATCATGGCCTTTGCTGTGCAAGTGACCGATGCCGGTGATGACCGAAATCACACCGACGATCGCCAAGAGTGCCAGTACCAAAAACAGCCAGTCGCTCGCGCCCCATTTGATAATGGCTGTGACGACGAAGCAAAAGAGTATGGCGAGTACGACAAGATACACCGTGCAAAGAGCCCCTGCTCCGCAGAGCGTCTTCGAGTCTCCGGCAATCGAATCACAGAACTGGCCATACGTGGTCGGTTTGTACTTATATTCCCCTTGGTAGCGCACCTCAACGCCGAAGCTGATGGCGAGCGCGAACGCTCCGCTAAGTGCGACAAAGGCGAACACAATTACGCTCGCGATATTCGCCACGTCAAGCACGGGACTCAATATGGCGTCATATGCGAAGTGCGAGTGGAACGGACTGAGTAGAAATGTTGCGTACAGAGCCGAGAACGACACTACACTGATAGCCAGTGCCGAAAGTCTCGCAGGCCACATCGACGTGTTCCTTCTGATGGATTTGACTACCGCCCAAGATACAACGTTATTTTTTGCCTGTCTAGGTTGTGCAAGCTAAGCTTGCACAACAAAAAATCGATTAACGGCGGTTGTCAATTGCCGCTTTGAGCGTATCGGGGTCGGCGTATTCGAGCTCGCTGCCGGTCGAGAGGCCGCGGCCGAGTGAGGTGATCTTGAGCGAGGGATATTTGAGTGCTGCGAGCTCCTCGCGCACGCGCACGGCCGTCATGTCGCCCTCGGGATTGGCGGGGAAGGCGAGGATTATCTCATCGAGACCTTTGTGGATGCGCGGCGGAATGGAATCGAGCAATTGTTTGATACGAAGTCCGCTCGCTTTTTCAGATGCGAGGTGAATGGTGCCGCCGAGCACAAAATATCTTCCCTTGAAAGTGCCGCTGCGCTCGAGAGCTGATAGGTCGGCATCGGAGGCGACGATGGCGAGGTATTGCGGATCGCGCTCCGGATTGGCACAGATGGAGCAGAGTTTCTTGTCGCCGGCATGGAATCGCATGCATTCCGAGCATTGATGCGCGCCGCTCGCGAGGGTTTGCACGGCATCTATAAGCTCTCTGCGTATCGCCGGCGACGAACGCAACAAAAATTGCACAAATCGCTGCGCTTGGCGGGGGCCAATGCCGGGGAATCTTTCAAAAAGGGAAGTTAATCGTTCAATTGAATCCATGCATTCAGTATACTCATTTAAAAAAATAAAACCGCTCGAGGTGAGCGGTTCATCCTTGTGCGCCAGTGACTTTACCATGTGTCACAATGACGGTTTTTTCAAAAGAACCGTTGGAAACGGTTACGATATACGCACCATTCTGTCCGGCGCTCGTACATCGTACGACTTTCCAGCCGCGATTCCAAGAATCAACGATTTTTTGAAGATCTGCTTTTGTCGGCCCGACTTTATTTTTGGGCATCGCACATACTCCACTGCCTGACTCTTCTGCACACAATAGTACATTAGAACGGGGCGGTTTCCACCTCGGTTTCTTCTTTGCCGAAATCGCCGAAGTCGGATTTTTCTATCGTTTGGAATGTGGTGTTCTCTTCGTTGAAGCGGAGTTCTATCTGACCGACGGGGCCGTTGCGGTGTTTCTCGATGAGAATTTCCGCGATGCCCGGCTTGTCGCTGTTGTCGTTCATTTTGTCGTCGCGGTGGATGAACATCACGACATCGGCATCTTGTTCGATGGAGCCCGAATCGCGCAGGTCGGAGAGGCGCGGGCGGCCGCGGCGCTGTTCGACCGCGCGCGAGAGCTGTGAGAGCGCGAGCACGGGCACATTGAGCTCGCGGGCCATGCCCTTGAGCGAGCGCGATATTTCGGTGATCTGTTGCACGAGATTGTCATTGCCGCGCGAGGTGGCGGGCGTGATGAGCTGGAGATAATCGACGATAATGAGTCCGAGATCCTTTTCCATTTTCAAACGGCGTGCCACGCTTCGCATTGAAAGTACAGTGGCCGATGATTTGTCATCTATGTAGATGGGCGCTTCGGAGAGAGTGCTCATCGCGTCTTGCAAGCGCTCAAATTCATCGTCTCCTTTTATCTTGCCGGTGCGCAATCGCCACGAATTCACGCCGGCTTGCGCCGCAAGCATGCGATCCACGAGTTGTTGCGAGCTCATTTCGAGCGAAAAAATACCCACGGCCGTGCCGTGCTTGGTGGCGGTCTGTCGTGCGATATCGAGCGCGAGGGCGGTCTTACCCATACTTGGGCGAGCCGCGAGAATAACGAGGTCGGCTTTCTGCAAGCCCGCGAGCAGGTTGTCGAGATGGGGAAAGCCGGTGGGAATTCCGCGCATGGCATTTTCGTGTTTTTGCAAATGCTCCAAGCGCTCCCACGCTTCGGCAAGCTCGTCTTTGATGGCGCTAAATGAGCGCAGCATCGGCGTCTGGGTAACGGCAAAAACGGCCGACTGCGCTTCATCGAGCACCTCTTCTATGGCGCGATCTTCCTGAAATCCGAGCTCGCCGACCTTGGCTGCGGCATCGATAAGACTGCGAAGAACGAATTTGGATTGCACGGCGGACGCATAATGCCGCGCGCTTCCCGGCGAAGCGGCAGTCCCGACCAATTCCGAGAGATACGAAGCGCCTCCGATGTCGGTGAGTTGTTTTCTCTCTTTCAATTTGCCGCTCACGGTAACGACATCGAGCGGTTCACCCTTGCCATAGAGTGCGAGCATCGCATCGTAGATGGTGCGGTGCTTGCCTGCATAAAAAGAATCGACGCCGACGAGATCCGCGACCTCGTACATCGCGTTTTGATTCAACATGAGTGCGCCAAGCAGCGCACGCTCCATGTCGACGTCTTGCGGCGGCACGCGAGGTGCGTTTTGGGCCATACGAAAAGCCTAGCACGCAGTCTGCGCGCTCAATTTCACACATTGTGGGGACGCTTTGGTACAAAAATGTGGACAGCGTGAACAAGCTTGACCTTGACCACCGCTTGGAGCACTATGCAAAACAGGAACTTCAGACATTTTTCAGAAACATGGCTCTTCATCGTAGGGGTTGACTACGGCACTAGACTTTGATAGAACGTATGACACACGAAGGATATTAGTCAAATTACCGCCAAAAGCATCATTTTATAAGCACACATAATATATGATCTCATTTTCGCCCAAAACAGTGACGAAGGATCTTCTCGCGGGTTTGCCCGAGCGCTCGCGTCGGGTGCTTACGGACCGTTTCGGCCTCACCGGCAAGGGTGAGACCCGCACGCTCGACGCTATCGGGCAGGAGTACGGTATTACCCGAGAGCGCATCCGCCAGATCGAAAATCATGGCCTCATGACCATCCGCGAATCGGGGGTCTACGGTGGACACAACACCACGTGGGAGGACCTAAAGCGCGCCATGACCGCTCTCGGCGGCGTGGTAGCCGAAGAGAGCATCTTGGCCGAATTGGCCAAGAACGAGGGCGACCGCAATCACATCGTCTTCCTGCTCACCGTTGGCCATAATTTCAATGAGCGCCGCGAGGACAACGACTTCCGTCCGCGCTGGCACGTAGATGAGACACTCGCCGGATCGGTGGAGGATGCACTTACCGCGCTCTACGAAGCCATCGAGCCCAACCGCCTCACGACCGAGGAAGAGTTCCTCCTGCTTTTTGGAAAACATCTCAAGCAATCCGGTGTGAAGCCGCGTCCCAACGAGGTCATGCAGCGCTGGCTCGTTATCTCCAAGCGTCTGGGCAAGAATCCGCTCGGCGAATGGGGCCGCACCGAATCGCCTCACGTGCGTATCAAGAACACCCGCGACTTCGCATATCTCACGCTCAAACGCCACGGCTCTCCGATGCACTTCACGGAGGTCGCGAAGGGTATAGAAAAGCTTTTCGGCCGCGAGACCCATCCGGCGACCACGCACAACGAACTCATCAAAGACAGTCGTTTCGTGCTCGTGGGCCGCGGACTCTACGCGCTCAAGGAGTGGGGATATGAGCCGGGAGTCGTGCGCGACGTAATCAAGAATATTTTGAACCACGAAGGTCCGCTCACGCGCGAAGAGATCGTGGATCGCGTGAAGCGCGAGCGCTATGTGAAAGACGCGACCATCGCTGTCAATCTCCAGAGCGGAATGTTCACGCGTTTGCCCGACGGCCGCTACGCCTTGGCGAAATAATCTGTAATAACTCGAAAAAGCCCGCGAGCACCAAGGTGTTCGCGGGCTTTTTTCGTTCATTGAAGTAAAATGAGCCCATGGGCGAGAAAAAAATACCAACAGGCGTCGCGGCGCTCATGATAGGCGTCGCATTCACGCTCGATCTGATGAATATCATTCTCGAGTTCATCTCGCTCGGTCTCCTTGGCTGGCTTATTGACCTCATCTCCACCACGATATTTTCTGTGTGGTTCTATCAGCACGACATCAACCTGTGGGCGGGCCGCAACTTCATGGGCACTGCCGCCGCAGTGATCCTCGATGCCATTCCTGTCGGCGACATGTTCTTCCCATGGACGCTGCGCGTGGCGTACACGTCCCTTACCGAAAGGCATCCTGCCGCCGGTGAAGAGGGCGGAGGTAGAGAGCGACCGCGGTACCGTCTATAAGTCGGGTCAGGGCGGTATACCGCATGCTAAAATTTTAGTATGCCCAATCTCGGACCCGAACAGGCGGTTGCGACCACGCTGGGGCGTGATTTTCTCAAGGTCATATTCGGCTACGACGCTTTGAAGAAGTCGTACGGCAAGTGGGCGCTGCCCGCTTTTACCGACTACCTCGGGAGCTTTGGCGTGTCGCGGGCGCTGTTCGTCTCAATGCTCTTCGTCGCACTGCTCAATGTCCTCTCGCTGCAAGTGCCCGATCTGACTAATTATGCGCTCGAGTGGGTGGTGGGCACATCCCCGATATGGTTGCCCTTCGGGCTCATGGTCGGCGCGTGGAAAGTGTGGATATGGTATGTGCGCGCGCTGTATCTCTCCAAACAAAAAAATATCGTGCTCGAGATGAAAATACCGCGCGATATCACGCGCTCGCCGCGCGCGATGGAGCTCGCGCTTACCAATCTTTGGACCTCCTCCGGCGAAACGACGATATTCCATCGTTGGTGGCGCGGCGGCGTTCGGCCCTTTTATTCGCTGGAGTTGTGCTCATTTGGCGGCATCGTGCATTTCTATATATGGACGCACGCGTCCAATAAGAACGTCGTCGAGGCGCTCATCTATGCACAGTATCCCGAGGTAGAGCTCGTCGAAGTGGAGGATTACGCGTCCAAATTCCAGTTCGACAGGAGCAAGCACATGATGTTCGCGACCGAACACCAGCTCGATCCGCGCAATTCCGCATATCCGCTGAAAACATACATTGATTATGAGCTCGACAAAGATCCCAAAGAAGAATTCAAAGTGGATCCGCTCTCATACGTGCTCGAATTCTTGAGCTCCATCAAGCCGCAAGAGCAGATATGGATGCAGATCATCTTTACGCTGAATAAGGACAAGCGCGCGGTGCCCGGCAAGATCTTTCAAACCGAGCCGCTCTGGGAAGCGATGATCAGAGAAGAAGTGGAAAAGATACGTAAACGCACATCCGAGCAAGTGGATCCGGAAACAGGCAGGGTAAAAATAGGATTCCCGCGTCCCACCTTTAGCGAACAGGAACAGATGAAGGCGATGGAGCGTCAGCTCGGCAAGTACCCTTTCTCTGTGGGAATCCGCGCGCTCTACATCGCCGAAAAGGCGTACTGGCATACGCCCAATTACGTGGGCATGCGCTGGATATGGCGGCCGTTCAACAATCCGGGGTATTTGAATCAACTGAAGCCTACGCGCGGTCACAACATCCTCGATTATCCGTGGCAGGATTTCAATCGCATCCGATTTTTCACCATCGCGCGCCGCTATCTCGATGCATTCCGCCGACGCTCCTTCTTCTATGCGCCATGGATAACGCCCTATCAGATCATGACGACCGAGGTGCTCGCCTCCCTCTGGCATCCACCAAGCCGCTCCACGACCGCGCCGGGCATTTTGCGCACACCTGCGACCAAAGCAGAGCCGCCACCCAATCTTCCGATGTAGTACACTGTCAAGCGTGTGATGGAACACTTCGAAAAAATATTGCAGCATTTCTTCGCGACGACCGATCGCATCCAGCAGATGCTCTCGGAGCGATGGCGTGAGCACACCAATCGCCGCACCATCGTCATCATCCTTGCCGTCGGCACCATTGCGACGATAGGGTATTTGCAATTCGTCCGGCCGCCGGAGCAATTCCCGCTCGATAAGCTCGTGACCATTCCCGAAGGCACATCGCTCTTAGATACGGCTGCACTACTGCAAAAGCAGAGCGTCGTGCGCTCGCCGCTCATGTTGCGCATCGTGGTGTACGCACTCGGGCACCAACGCAACGTGCAGGCGGGAGATTACTCTTTCAAGGAGCCAAAGACGGTCTTTGAGGTTGCCAAGATCATTTCATATGGCGCGTACGGTCTTGAGCAGTACCACATTCGGGTTCCCGAAGGCTCGACGGTCAAACAAATGGCGGTCATTTATGGCGCGGTGCTCGAACGCTTCGACAAGGAGCATTTCATAGCCGAAGCGGAACCGCTCGAAGGCTTTCTCTTTCCCGACACGTATTATTTCCAGCAGAACGTGAACGAGGACACGGTGCTGCAGACCATGAAGGCGAAATTCGACGACAAAATGAAAACTGTCGTCTCCGGCACGACCACGCTCGCCGAGCTCGTCGATCGCTCGGGGCATTCTGTGTTTGAAATTGTTACGATGGCCTCGATACTCGAGCGCGAAGCACCGCCGGGAGCCGACCGCAAAGTCATCTCCGGCATACTGTGGCGTCGCCTCAAGATAGGTATGGCACTGCAGGTGGACGTAACCTTCCTCTACACGCTCGGTAAAGGCACCTTCCAGCTCACGACCAAGGACCTCAAGACCGATAATCCCTACAATACGTACACGAATAAGGGCCTCCCGCCCGGCCCCATCGGCTCGCCGTCACTCGATTCGCTCATCGCGGCCGTGACCCCGACCAAATCCAACTACCTCTACTTCCTCGCCGATCACAGCGGCATCACGCATTACTGCAAAGACTACGCCTGTCAGGTGGCCAATAAAGATACGTATTTTTGACAGTGGCATTTTCGTGGTAACGTTCCTGAAGTTGAATAGTGTGCAACAGCAGAGGTGCTCAGATGGCATCGGAAAAAAAATCGCACTTTGGTCTCATTATCGCGGCCGTGATACTGTCGGGAAAATCCGCCAAGATAATCGCGGCGCTGAAGCTCTTGAAATTCGGCAAGCCGCTCGTCACGCTCGTGTCGTTGCTCGTATCAACAGTGATCTACGGATTTTGGCTTGGACCGTGGTTCAGTGTCGGATTTGTGGCGATGTTGTTCATCCACGAAATGGGACACATCATCGCGCTTCGGCAAAAGGGGATCGCGACCTCGGGACCGGTTTTCATTCCGTTCCTCGGAGCCGCCATCTTCTGTCCTCCGATGGACAACAGGGACACCGAGGCATACGTGGGCATTGGCGGACCGGTGCTCGGGACGATCGGTGCGCTCGCGTGCCTTCTGGCATGGTTCGTTACCGGTCAGACATCCGAGCTCTTGCTCCTCGTGAGCTATGTCGGGATATTTCTGAACCTCTTCAACCTGATACCGATCAGTCCGCTCGATGGCGGACGCATCACGCAAGCCGTGGGCAGCTGGTTCAAGTATCTCGGTATGGCGCTTCTGTTCGCGTATACCGTTCTTTCACAACAGCCGGCGCTCGTACTCATCTGGATCATCGTAATGATGGACATCCAGATGCGTCTGTGGGTGCGGCCGGTCGTGATGGCGGCGCTCGCGCTCAGCATGGCAGTTCTGTTTAGTCTCGGCTTTGGCAACCAGCCATTCTACGTCAGCATTGTCGACTGTGTACTTGCAGGCGGCATGACGGCGCTCTGCTGGTATGCAGACAAGAGGCGCGCGGCTGGAGACGACTCGTTCAGGGTGACTCTGGATGAGCGTGAATATCCAACCATGAAAGTGCGAGCGAAATGGCTCTGCTATTATCTCGCTTTGGCCGCACTGCTTACCATCACCATTGTCTATCAAGCGCAGCATCTCCCGCACGGCGTGCATCAGCACTCTGAAGAACTGACAGCACCAACGGTGGTGCAGTGAACGTAAACACCTTGTGGCCCCAGCGCCACAAGGTGTTCTTCTTTTTTAAAGGTTTGACAACTATGCAGCAGTAGGGTAAATTCTTCACCAGAAAAGCGGTGATGAAGGCGCCGAGTTGATCCATACAGCTGCGGTGCTAGACGTATGAACAAATAAGCCCCTGTTGGTTAGCCAGCAGGGGCTCTTATATATAAGTACCAGTATTGACAAGTTATATATAATGTGTATAGTGCAAGTGCTCAAATTTGGGCTCAAATGCTCAATTTTTGACACCGTTCGTTGAAAATTACATAGAGAAGATAGGGAATATGGTGGAACAATAGCAGCCTACGCTGCGACCACAGTGTTATTCCTCTTCTCCGGCGGTACTTTGGTAGTGCCGGAAAGAGGGGTCGCATCGCGATTCCCGAGCCAGCAAAAAGAAGAGATTCTTTCGCTGGTAATTGGTAATAAACGCAGGATGTCTGGCGCACTATGCGGTGACATCCGGAGTCTGACCCGATCCGTACGTATGACCGTCGCTCCACAAAGCGGTGGTGGGTCAAAGTGCGGTACGAGCAAGTAGCCCTTGCCTGCCCACTTGGTATCACAATAATATCCGTCTGGCGTAGACGCATCTAGGACTGATCAAGAAGAAACGCAACGAGCAAGAGCAACGCGTTATGGACTATGTATATAAAATACGTAGACGTTGACTCAATGCATGAAGCGATCGTCCCAGTGTGCGTGAAAGCAGGCGTTCCAAAAAGGTCCCGAAGGCCGCGAAAGCGGAGCAACTGCAGCTTTGAGTCCGCATTGCAACAGGACGAGCTGTACAAAAGGATCGCGTCATCGATCGCCCGGGCTACTCGGGAGCGGGGATACTCGAGGACTTAAAAGAGAAAGTCAGTCCGCGAGTGTAGCCGGTTTGACAGGCCAGAACCTAGGTCGCGGGGCACTGCGACGACGGCCGTAAAGGCCCGCAAGGGTCGATCCCGATCAAATGGTTTCAGGGTCGGGAATTACACAAGGAGCGCAACATGGCCAAGCGGCCTACCTTCAGTGGTCCCGGCGGGACCGTGTACACGCAGGTCGCGAAGACCGCGCGTGGCCGCGTCGGGGTCGCAGACCTCGGCCTCGGCAGCTACTACCGCGTACGCGTTGAGCCCGCCTCCGATGAGGCGGCGCAGAAGATGACAACCAAGCTCAAGGGTTGGCGGCAGCCGGGCGACGATGGTCGTCCGCAGAACCGTCGATTCTCGAAGATCGTCAGCAAGCAGCAGCTCGAGAAGACCGTCAGCCTCGGCAAGTCCGTGGTCCGGTCGTCCTCCACGCTGAAGGCCGCAGTCGCCCTCGAGGCGTCCGTCGCGGCCTAATGCGACTCTGATACAGCAGAGAAAAAAGTTCTTTTTGAATGAGCGCGGCACCTGTATGTGCCGCCTCAATCCTCTAGGGCGATACATCGCCCGTTCTTTTGAGTAGATGCGACCCGCGGCACTTTTTGTGATCTAAAAGTGCCGGGCAATACGAATCATCTTTTCAAAAGAGCCGGATCCTCTGGCTCTCGCCCGCACTCTAGCCGAAGGCCAATGGCTTTCGGGACGGGCGCTCACAACACAAGGAGGTAGCGATGAGTGTTCGCTCTCGTCAACTCGCCTACGTTTTCGACGAAGGCGGGGAAGATACCATGACCGCCGCCGTTCGCGGCAGCAAAGGTCTGGGACTGGCGCAGCTCACCCAGATGGGTTTGCCTGTGCCGTACGGTTTTACGATACCCACCGGCGTGTGCCGCGCGTATCTCGAGCACGGCAAGTTGCCGAACAGATTCGATTGGCATCTTGAACGATGTCTGTCGATGCTCGAAAAAAGAAGCGGCAAGCGGCTCGGCGACCAAAGCGCACCCCTGCTGCTGTCGGTCAGATCAGGTGCGGCCGATTCGATGCCGGGCATGATGGATACCATCCTCAACGTCGGGTATTGCGAGCGAACGCACAAGGGTCTTGCCAAAATTGGAGGCGAAACGTTCGCCGACGATTGCGGTAAGCGTATGCAAGACTCATTCGCATCGCAAATGACAGCGTCGTTCATGAGCGACGACTTCGACGGGTGTTCATGTGCCACCTGCAAGGTCGAAAGGGCAAGAGCCCGCGAATCTGCACGAAAGGCCATGGACGAACTCAAGGATCCTCGTTCGCAAATACTGACGGCTTTGTGGCTTGTTTTCAAGAGCTGGAAGTCGCAGCGCGCTCGCGCCTATCGCAAGGCGCAGGGGATCGCGGAGTGGGCGGGAACTGCAGCGACGGTGCAGGAGATGGTGTTCGGCAACATGGGATACGATTCCTGCACAGGAGTCGTGTTCAGTCGTGATGCCCGCACCGGAGCTTTCGGGTTGTACGGAGAATTCCTCCCGCAAGCTCAAGGCGAAGATGTCGTCGCCGGCGTGCGAACGCCGGAGCCGATACATAAGATGAAAGAATGGAACGAAGGTGTCTACCGTGAGTTGCGCGAACACGTGCAGCGGCTCGACAGGCACTTTGGCGATATCGTGGACGTCGAGTTCACGGTGGAGCGTGGAACACTCTTTCTTCTGCAATGCCGCAAGGCCAAGCGCACCGCTCAAGCCGCCGCTACATATGCTGTTCATCAGGTATGGAGCGGAGCATGGGATCGCCGCACTGCGGTAAAGTCGCTCTCACACGAGCAGATACGGGAACTCTCGCGGAAAACGTTCGAGCCGGCAGCATTTGAAAAAGCGGTCGAAGACCGACTTTTTGTACAGGGTCTGCCAGCCTCGCCGGGTTCCGTTACGGGACACCCCGTATTCAGTTCGAAGGAAGCGGTCGACATAGCGGCAAGGGGAGAACCCGTTGTTCTGTTCCGGCCGGAAACATCGCCTGACGACCTCAAAGGCATGCTCGTTGCCGCTGCTTTCGTAACAGCCACAGGCGGAGCGACCAGCCATGCTGCCGTCGTGGCACGAAGTCTGAACAAGCCGGCCGTGGTCGGATGTCCGATCACGATATGGGACGACAGTGCGACCAATGAACAGGGTGTGGACGTGATCCGTCTCGGCGTCGTTTCTGTCAACGGCGCTAGTGGTCACGTGATACACGGCGAGATCGCGCAATGCGATGCGAAGGAGTGGGGCGAGGTTGCCAACCTGCTTCGCTGGCACCGGCAGTATCTTCCTGTGTCACGCCGCGTCCCGCCGCGTTTGCGCCTCGAGCTCATCAATACCAGAGTCTGCGGCAACACATTGCTCAACGATTTCTATATGAGCGATGCGATGGCTGTCGCGGCGGCTGGTACAAAGCTGGGGAATCAGGCGCGTATGCTGCGAGACAGGCTGCATGTCGAGACCGCGGAGTTCCTTGCCTGCTACATGCTTCTGGCAGTGGCGGGTGAGTCGCGGTATGCGACCCACAAAAATGTCTTCACGAGACTCATGGCAACTGACTCGTGTCGCGACGCGTGGCAGGAACTCAAAGAAAAGTACGGCTACGGGTCAATAGACGCCGCTAATAAACGTAGAGTGGCGCAGCAGCAAGCCTTGGAAGCTCTGAGAAATAAGGAGCTTTCAGAACCGGCTTACTTCCTCGAACTCTGTGCGGCCGTCTTCGACGAAGCGTCCGCATGGAAGTTGACTTCGGTCGGCGGCGCTCTTTGGGCCGCGATCGCACGAGCCCCCATGCGGTTCCTGCGCGGTGAGATCGATCACACTACGTTTGCCGATCATGCGTTCAACCTCCGTCACAACGGCGGCCGCCTGTTCGACAAACATCCGATGGTCTCAGAACTCACGGTCAACGGAATTCTCGACTCTCAACTCGATAGCAAGAAAAATGCATGGAGCGTCGGCTCGCTCTATGAGGGGCTGATGTACTATCACGACAAACTTTCGCCTGAAGTCGCACGACTGTGGACCGATGGCGTACACGCCGGACTCTGGCGTCCGGGAAAGGTATGACGATGGCAGTCAAATACGGGGTGCCGGAAGCGGCACCCAAGAGTGAACCGGACGTTGTTCCGGCCGCGTACGTATACACGGCCGGACAGAAAATCCCGCCGAAGCATCAACACTTCGGCGCCGAAGTACGGGTCGGGCCCTACAAGATCTTTGCGGGTGGCGCGTCAAGCCTCATCCCGCAGGATCTGGAAAGCTACGACCTGCTCGTGCCACTGCTCGACTCCCCGATGCCGTTCGGCTTTCGGGGACAATACGACATCCTCGCGTTGCCGCTGCAGGATTTTGGCGGCGTTCCGCCCGATTGGCGGGAAGGAGTGGAGGATGTCATTCGGGAGCTGAAGGACGGCTGGCGTGTTCTTACCTTCTGTCATGGAGGACATGGACGCACCGGCACGCTTCTCTCGTCGCTCGTCGCTCTTCTCGAGAGCGATAGCGAGACTCCCGACCCGATCGCGGCGGTGCGCTTGCGCTACTGCGAGAAGGCCGTCGAGACGCTGGCGCAGGCTACGGCCATCTTCGCGCTTCGAGGCATGGCTCTTCCGGAGCATTGGCGGCTCGCGTTCACACCGAAGCCGGTGAAGTTCGTGCAACCCGCCGTGGCGAAGGCACAGCCAAAAAATAAAAAGAAGAACTGGTTCTTTGGGTCGTTCAAACGGGACAGTCTCGTTTGACGGCCACAAAAAGGGCGGAGCGCACACCATGCGCCCCGCCTTTTTCTTTTTGACGTGTTAAAATCCGCCAAGAAGTCTATCCGTGATAGAAGGAGTACTTCGATGCCGAGAGACACAGACTATGGCCAGCCGGTCTTTATGCTCGAGGAAAAGTGGCAGAAAATATTGAGCGACCTGCCGGAGAGCGGCATGGATTATCAAGTCGTCGACATTCATCTGAAGGACGGCAGGGTATATGAAGCGGTGGTCGTCACCGGCTGCCGCTGCATGGCTATCGACTATGGCTTCATCCTCGGAGATTACGACATCCTCGATATTAGGATGCATGAGTAACAGCGATGGACCGCCACCTCGGCGGTCTTTTCCATTCATTGAGTTGAGAACGTCGCAGTGTCCGGAGGTTAAACCTCGGGACAAAACTGTTAATGGCGACGGCGTGTACGACCCCGCGGATGACCGCGGGGTTCTTTTTATTTTTGACGCCGATCATTTTTAATGGTATTTTTTTGGCAGTTAATACAGCAAGAAGCAACTCCAACCCAAAAAGGAATGAGCGATGTTGGACATCACGAAGACACCTGTCGCACGTACCGTCACGCTTGATCTAATGAGCGAGGATCGCTGGTCACGCAACGAACGTGTGGTCGAGGAGCCAGCGCCGACCGCGCGGTTTACCGTCGCCTCGTTCGTAACGCAGCTTTTTCCGGAACAGGTCATCGAGCATCTCGGCCGCAAGGAATTGGTGAATGTGGCGGAAAGTGAGTACGACACCGCGCCGTCGCCGTCGAGCCTGTTCTTTCAGGCGGTACACAAGGCGTACAAGAGCCATCATGCGCTCGGCCTTCGGCCGGAAGTGCTGATGTACCTCATCAATTCGGTCGTCGCGGAAACGGTGCGTCGTCATCCGGAGGAATACCGCGATCTCTTCACCTCCAGCGAGAAGGTGACCGATATCCACATCACGCACAACGACATCAGGTTTGGCGATCCGAACAGTCCATGGGACGAGGCTCTCGCCATGTTCGAAGATGCGCTGAAGCCGTATATGCCGTCGCGCATAATGAGCCAGATGTTGCCTGACTTTACGACGGCGACTTCCGAATCGAATGTCGCATCGCTCGTATCGTTCATGGACGCGGCATCGCCGTACTACGATTACCACGGCTACACGCTGTGCGGCATACCGCGTATCGTGCTCTTCGGCGAGGCGTCGGATTACCGGAAGGTGGTGAACGCGGCGACCGAACTCTCCGGCAACTTCAGAAAACACCTCTCGTCATACTTCGAGCACCTCATTCCCGTGCTTGCAACAATTGCGAAAGCGGCTGAAGGCGGCCGTATCAACGAGGATTTCTGGAGCCGCATCTACAAGTACGAAGATGGAAGCGGGACCCCATCATTCAACGGTTGGATCACTGCCTTCCTGTGGTATCTGACGCAAGTCGGCGACAAAAAGCAGCAGAACTCACTGGTCGAAAAGGAGTCATACCAGTTCGACTGGAAAAAGATGGAACGCAGCGGCATTTCTTCTGGTTCCGAGCCGGCACACGTGTGCCGCGTGCCGCTCACGTGGCACTACTTCGGCAAGGAAGTGAATTTGCATATGATCGGCGGCGTCCTCGGAGTGGATATCGCCGACGCAGCGATTACGCCCAATCTTTCGTACGGCGTGCTTCGCGCCTAGATACGCTCTTTGTTTCAAACCCCGCGGGATGACCGCGGGGTTCTTTTTTGTTAGGTTGTGAAGATGAAGACAGTGTACGTGGGGCTTTCGGGAGGTGTGGATAGCGCTGTGTCAGCTGCGCTGCTCAAAGAGCGCGGGTACGATGTCGTTGGCGCGTTCATCAAAATATGGCGGCCGGAATTTACCGAGTGCACGTGGAAAGAGGATCGCATCGACGCGATGCGGGTGGCTGCGGCACTGCAGATACCATTTCGAGAAATAGACTTATCCGACGAATACAAAAGGGAAGTCGTCGACACGATGGTGCGTGATTATGCGCAGGGCATCACCCCCAACCCTGATGTGCTCTGCAACAAAGTCATCAAATTCGGCTCATTCTATAGATGGGCGCGCGAGCAAGGCACCGACATCGTCGCCACCGGCCATTACGCTCGCATAAATCCTAGAGGCGACGCCTCTAGGATGAGTTTGTGGCGTAGTAAGGATATCAAGAAGGATCAGTCGTACTTTTTGCATCAGATCAAAGGCGAACATCTGGAGCGTGTCCTTTTTCCGGTGGGTGAATATGAGAAAACGGAGATCCGCTCGCTCGCGAAAAAATTGGACCTTCCCAATGCCACACGGCCCGACAGTCAGGGGCTTTGTTTCGTCGGCGACATTTCACTGCTGGAATTTTTGTCGCGCTTCATCGCTTTGAAAGAAGGCGAGGTCATTGATAAAAAAGGAAAGGTGATCGGTACTCACAGTGGAAGCGCGTTGTATACGATAGGTCAGCGACACGGTTTTACCGCCAATTCAGACGTACCGCTCTATGTGGTATTCATCGACACCGCAAAAAATACACTCACAGTTTCTCCCGATAAAAACGACGCGGCGAGATCTGAATTTTCGGTAAGGGATGTGCACTGGATCCGGCAACCGTCCCATGAAGAGTTGCTGGTTCAAACAAGGTACAGAGAAAAACCCGTAAAAGCCGCTATGTCACAAACGCAACAAAGTTGCGTTTGTGTGAGACTCAATGACCCGCATGTTTTCGCTAGCGGACAATCGGCTGTGTTTTACTCTGGAGATGAGTGTTTGGGAGGCGGTATACTAGAGTGAATGGCTATCATTGCAAACGGCACGCGCACGCATAGAACGTCTCTCCCGACGGGCCATGTCCTCG
>CAZHOB010000029.1:0-19421 GCA_964534465.1 uncultured Candidatus Saccharibacteria bacterium | reverse complement strand
GTTGCATTAACTTTATCTAATCTAATTTCTATTCATATCGAACTGCGCTACGCAATCCGATACGAATCGATATTCAGTTGTCAAAGTTCTGACCGAGTCTTTCATATCAGTTTCGGTCCACCCCTCCCCTACAGGCAAACAAAAGCCATCGGGAGCGATGGTCAGAGGAGTATATATTAGAGCCCCTGTAGGGTCAAGCACCCCGATTTACGCCACAACTGCTGCCAGGACATATCCACAAATTCATTGACTTTTCAGTAGACAGAGATATACTTGAAACGTCCTTCGAAACCGTCGCGCTTCGCGGCGGTTTCATATTTATAGGCCTCTTATGGGCCTAAGGTTGCGTGGGCCTAAGGTTGCGCGGTTACGTCTTTTTGTAACTTGAACTTCCAATTCTGAATTTCCTGAAATGCCATCTCGTTCGGGTTTGCTGCTACTAAATCGCGCAGTTTTTTTGAATACCGGCCGTAAGGCAGGCCAGCCCTCATATACACTTTTGCGTGCGACACGAAAGTAACATGAGTCTTTTTCTCCGCCAACTTTCGAGCAAGAAACTCAAAATCACCATCGCCTGAGAAAATAAAATATTGGTGATCTGCGGCTGCGTTTTCGAGAGAATCCACTGTCAATTCGACGTCGCAATTCGCTTTCGTATTGTATCCCATATCAATAGTTCGGGTGTTTGTCGTGGCACATACGCTGCATGCAAACGTGACCACTTTATCGTTCTTTTTATAGCGTTTTTTAAGCTTCGAGCGTACTACGCAGCAACCCATAGCCTTAAGGGCTTCGAACTCAGACGCTTTCTGCTGGTCCCCTTCCTCAATGCCCGTGTAAAAGAAAACCTGGGTGCAGCTTTTTTCATTTTTCAGGAATTCTGCGAGCTTTTTCCAATCCATAACAAAACCCAACATCTGTTCTGTTGTAGTAGCAGTGTTTTCTACATCAATAAACGCGTATCGTTTCATCGCGACATATTCTACCATAGCAAAATTCGTAAACTAAAACGCAACAACCTCATCAATCTCTTTCATTATTCGGTCGGTTTCGGTAAGGGCGACAATGATCTTTTGGTAGTGCTCGATGTCTTCATTATTCAACGTCCTTCCCTTCCTATCCTTGAGCCATTTTTGCGCAGGTTGATAACCACCGATATAGAAGTTCCATGCGATTTCAGGCACACCGCCAAAATACTGCACGGCATTGATATATACCTTGCCGTCCTTATAGGTAATTTTCTCAACAATATCCGACCCTGCCTCGGGGTACGTGGTGATAAACTTTCGCACTACCGGAGAGTCGAGCAAATGCAATTCTCGAAGTTCTTTTCCGAGCGCAACAAGAGCAGCAAGTTGCCTTTTGTCTTTAGGATAAGGCGCCCGCGGAAAATCTATCTTCAAAAACTCCTTGAATTTCTCACGATAGCTCAGTGAATGAAGAACGGCATAGATGTAATCAAAAATATCCTCCGGTCTAGTTTTACCGACGATTTTTTCTATATCCGTCACAATTTCTTTTTTAAGATTGGGTTCACGAGATCCATCTTCTGCGTAAAGATAGAGCGGAAAAATCGACTCACCTCCTTTGTTGTCTGACCGAATGTATCCATCTGCTAAAGCATTACTCGAATTAAAGAAATATGTCGTTCTGTCCTCTGGCATCTGTCGCCGCGCGACTAGCCCCACATTACTCAATAACATATGCTTCATGGCCTCTTTGCGGGACCGCTCTATAAAATCATCGTGGTAATAAATGAACCGAATGTCGAATGGGCGGTAGCTAATAGGCACTATATTCTTCTCATCGAATTGATGCTTTATCGCCTGGGCAGCCCTCCACTTTATGTTTTCTCGCAGATCGAATTTCGAAAGTGCCTCACTGGGCGTTGCGCAAGCTAAAAATCCTTGTATTCGTTTTGCTAGAGTTTCCTTGTCGATATCAATGACAAAGCCGTCTCGGGACGTCACGATGCCAACACTAGAAATCGGAAAAAGACTTGCGACCGAGAATCCTTTTCCATATTCACCGCCAACCCTCTCATCTCGAGGCGTCCACTCGTAGTTAGGGCTTGACGGCGTAAGTTTTTTCCACGAAACAGTCTCAAAGGAGTTTGCCTCCATGAATTCAAACTTTGCTTGGCGAGAGCCGTAGCTATCCGCGCGGAAAACTGTGGCGAGACCATCTTTTTGAGTCACTTCACGCTTTATTCCAAGAAAAATCGAAACACCTGTCATGATGTCAAAAACGTTTTGATCTTGGCCCCCATCAAGGGCTTTTTCTTTTTTATTTGCGTTGCCATGGAGGTCAAGTACCCGAATTTCATCAAAAGTTTTCATGAGGTGCCAACGCATTCCTCGAAAAGTCGGGTTGTCGAGATAGCCGTGCGCGGTAATCATGGCAACTACACCTTCTCCTTTATTTTCGATCATGTTTTCCGCAAAACGGATAAATTTTACATAGTCGTCATTTATCCATTTACTATTCCGTTCTTGGAGTTTGCCGCCTGTCGGCTCGACCTTGTAGACATCATGTCCGCTATAAAACTCATTACTTGATTCTCCCGAATAAGGGGGGTTGCCGAGAATAACCATTATCGGCGTTTCGTTTTTAATTACTGCTGCCTGCTTCGCTTCTTCAGCAATACTTTGTGAAAGGCCGAGTGAGAATATGTCGGCCTGAACATTGGCTTGTTCCAGAGAATTAGTCAGGTAGATTCCTAGTCGCTTGTTGAAGATGGTGAAGCCGGTTTGTTTGAACGCTATGCTCAATTTGAGGTGAGCAATGGTGTACGCGGCCATCATGAGCTCGAAACCGTGGATGCGCGGCAGAAGGTCATTGTGTACATATTTTGTCCAGCGACCCTTTTGCCCTTGTTCGAGAAGGCGTTCATAGATGAGGCGGATGACCGCGCTTATGAATGTGCCGGTGCCGACGGCTGGATCGAGTACTTGGACCTTATGTCGGCCATCGGGCAGCTTGGATGTGTCGGCAAGTCCTTCGGCGAGACCAAATTCGGTTTTGAGAATATCATCCACGGCCCTGACAATGAATCTCACCACGGGAAGCGGTGTATAGTACGCGCCCATCTTCTTGCGCAGTTCCGGATCATACTCTTTCAAGAAATCCTCATAGAAATGGATGACGGGGTCTTGGCCGACCGATGCGCCATTCTTTTTGAAATATTCGTCCATGAGCTCGCGAACGTTGGCGCAAGCAAATACTTCACAAAGTTCGTCCACAATGTAGCGCAGGCGCTTGTTGAAATCAGGACCGGCAATGTGATTGAAAAATTGGCGGAGGAATGGATTTGATTCGGGCACGAGATCGCGCGCTTCCGCGCGGGAGAAATTATCGAGTGTTTCATCGTGGTAGCGAGCGACGAAAAGCCCATACACGAGAGTCTGCGCATACATATCCGCGAACGCCTCCGGTGTAAGGTCGTGAACCAGCATTTTTTTCACTGATTCGTAAATGCGTAACAAGTCGGTGTCGGTATCTGACTTATCGGCCAAAAATCGGCGTACATTGTCGCGGATGCGTCGCGCTTTGCCTCCCATGATTTCGGACAAACGCTTGCCACTCTTTATCGCCTCCGGCTTACTTCCTAGAAAATCTTTTAAGGCATCGGAAAGTTCACCAAAGGCTTGTGGATTTGCGACGAGACTACCGTTTTCTATGCCTCCCACCCGGATTGACTCTCCAAACCTCTGACCATTACGAAAAAATCTGAATTCAAGATAATCAGTGAGAATGAGACTGGAATAACCGAGATAGCGCTCCATTTGTTCTGAGCTTTCCGTTTTATCTAAGTCAACACCAACGTCTTTAGTTTCCGCATAGCCCGCCGTAATATCCCCTCTCAAGAAAACGAAGTCGGGATTACCGTGTTGGCTGCGCGAAGGGTCGTTGAGAATTTTGAGGGCTGGATCAAGCGCATGAACTAGAGCTTCAAAGGTGGGCCGGTATGCGTGTTCCCGCGCCTGTCCGGTCTTAAATTTATCCGCTAATTCAGAGACGTATGCTTCCACGGCAGACTGAGACATGTCCGAAATCATCCCATAGTTCTTCACTTTGAGGAAATATCGCTGTATATTGCAGTCATGGGAATAATGCCGGTTTATCCAGATAATGCCGCAATTCGCGAATTACGCGATGAACTGAAAGATTTAAACGCCAGCACGAAAAAAGCGGCAAAAGCGACTGAAAGATACACGTTGATTCTTCTATTTGTTGCCCTCGTGCAAATGGTAATTATGATGGTTCAACTTGGAGTTAGTTTTGACTCGGACGGCCCCTTTCCGAAGTGGGTAACCCACTCGCTTTGGGGATTGTTACTGATTGTGGCCATAATTATTGTCTGGACACAGTTGATACGGCCTGTTTTCGACGCAAGAAACCTTTGGGCGGAGGAGGGGCAATTGCCTGAGGAATCACCTCCGGTTATCGGCGGAAATGCTTGAGGCCGAGGATTACGAGGCTGATGACGAGAAAAAGGGCGGTCAATGCAAATGCGACACCTCCCTTCTGTATCGGATTAAACAATCCCCCACCGTATTGAGGGGTGATGAAAATCAAAAGCATTGATAGCGGCACGTACCATCGAGCGAATTTGAACCATGCTTGGTAAATATCATCGCGCATCCAGTACGTAACTAGAGCAACTAAAAAAACTCCGGCAATTGGGAGTAAGACAAGTAAAAACGAGTGCAGATTTTGCATGCATGCCGTGTATTGCCTACCGCCACAGACTTGATCCGTACCGAGTTGATTTATTGTGCCGAAAACCAGTGATATCACGCCTGAAACAAGGAGTAATTGCTTATTAGAAACCATAAGCTGATTATCTCAACCCCACGACAACCGAATAGGTGTTGCCGTCGTCCAACTGTGCATAAACCTTATACCAATACCCTGCCGCCAAGCCCTTCGTATTCCAATTGTAGATATACTGCTGCCCCGCCGCATCCCACTTATATGTAGTCCCCGCCGTGGCGATCGTGGTGGTCACAGTTTCGTTGGTCGCCGCACTCAATGGGCCTTGCCGTTGCGCGGTAAGCCATACAGGGGCAGAAAACGATTGCATGACGGCTCCGGCAGAATTTTTGAGCTGAAATTTGACCGGTACTGTACTTCCGGCCTTGAAAACACTGGGAGTCTGGCCGGCCTGATAAGCAGTGTCGTTGATTGGCTGCAAGAAACCGTTCCACTTATAAAGAGTCGTCGTAATTCCATTTGGTACTGGCGGCACGATGAAGTCGGGCACTGAATCTCCATTAGTATCTATATTCAAGGAATTTTGCGTGGGATTCATGGCAGTGTCGATAGTGACCAAGGTATTGGGCGTCGTAGGCATATTCTTCCATGTAGTAGTGGCGATCAAGTTATCACCGAGCAACTCGTCGGCTTCAAATGTGAAGGTGCTCGTCGCGTAACCAGTCATGACAATGTGCAACGTGGAATTAGAGTTTACGAATAAGTACTTCACGTCACCAAACTGCGTATAATAAGTACCCGGAATTTGCTCCTCTATTTGCCCCGAAGAATTCACGCCCGTGTGGTGTCCCTGATCGTCGTATAAGGCTAGCGTCAACGGAGAATGCAGTGAGTAGCTTAATCTTGGTTGTGTGCTGGGAGGTGATTCCGTGGATATGTAGTTATAAACGGATAACTGTCGAAGAGAATTTGAAACTAGATCCTGTATAAAACTCGTTAGCTCTGTAATCGCCAAAATCCGCGCATGATCCTTTGCAGTAAAATTTGTGACTTGCGTTTCATTATACGCATTCAAGTCGAACCAATAGTTTCGTGCACCAGCAGTAGTGCTTGTCCATAATGCGCTCGGCGCAACAACTGTCCCATCTCCATCTATTATGAAGGCCGGATCCTCCGTCAAGGAGCCAAAAAAGTTTTTCCTGTAAGTTAATCCAGCGACCGTGTCCGGAATTCCCCATCCGGCGATTTGGATGAGGTTGACGCCGGCGGGAGGAGTCCATGCGTCGAGGGACTGGTGGAGGGTGTTGGCCGCGGTAAGGAGCGGCAGGTGCAAAATTTCTGGGTCATTGAGGTCGCTATCGACTGGTTCAGTGCGGTTTACGTTGTCGGTGAGGAAATTGTCGAGCGCGGATTTGGATGTGATGGTGCTGCCGTAGATGTTTTGCCAGCCTGTCGAGGCGTCGAACGAGACCACGGGCGTAGCGACCGATGTGAAATACGCGGCGGAGGGCAGAAGACCGTAGGCGAAGGGCATGTTGCGACCAAGCGAGCGCGCTTCGGCATCGGTGATCATACCTTGCGCCCACTCGGAGGGTAGTGCTTCGTGATAGCCATGCAGGAGTCCTGCTATCGACTGAGGTGTGCCTACTTGCGGAACGGCAACGAAGATGAGGCGGTCGACGTACTTGGGAGCGTCGGCACCGAGCGCGAGCATGAGCGCTTTGGCCACGAGTCCACCATTGGAGTGCGCGATGATCGTGATCTTACCCGTGTGAGACTGCACGGCAAGTTGTTTTACTTCATCGACGAGCTGAATGGTGCTCAATTGCAAATGCGTCGGGCTCGAGACAATAGTGTCGGCGGCGTAGCGCCAATCGTATGGATATGCTTCGAACGTAAGGTCGTTGTCATGCGCGAACTGATTCATCGTAGCGAGAAAAGAGCCGTAGATGTCGGTACCAAATACCGAATCCAGCGTGTCTTTGGTATATATGTCCGGATAGACAGATGTGCCACTGTTGGTCATCGCGAGCTGTGAATTGTCGTGACCGAAAAGCGGCGGCTCCCAAATTCTGTTGTCGCCAGTGCGATATAAGCGACTCGATTCGATACCGGGCAAGAACAACACGTTGCCGAGACCGTGCGGCGGTTCGACGGGAGAGAACGGGGTGGAGCGGTACCAGACTTGGCCGCCGGAGAAGAATTGGTATTGGCGCGCGAAGAAGTAGGCGTACTTGGCGGTGGCGGGCAGGGTGCCTTGGCAGCCACCGTTGCAGCGGTCGAAGAAGGGAGCGCCGGATTCGCTGTCGAATGAACGGCCGTGTTCGTCGTCCCAGAGCACCCAGTGTGTGGGCGAGTCGAATCGGTATGAGAAATACCACACGTGATCGGGTGAAGCGATGCCGGTGAGCGAATAATTGATAGCGTCGTAGTGCGCGCAGCCGGAATCCCCTGCCGAGACCACGGCGGCGTCGAATGAGGGGTTGTTTTGATAGACGGCGTTGGGATAGTAGTTGTTCTCAAATCGCAGGTGCACGCGCAGGTAGCCGCCCACGTACTCGGCGCGCTCGTAGCCGAAGTCGAACGGGAGATAGCCGCCGACTTCGTCTTTGTCGGGACACGCGGCGGGTTTCTGGACGGTGTTCTGCGCGATGGGAGGCGGCGCGTTTTCGTTGACTCGGTAGGTGTGGCCGAAGTAATAGCGGGAGGTGGTATGTGGATCGCGGGAGAGGATGGGATACGCGTTGCCGTATGGCGGGACGCGTTCGCCGGAGTCGTCGTGGAGGAGCATGGAGCTGTGCGTGTCGTCCCATATCTCGAAGCCGGTGGTCGAGGCGAAACGGATGCTCACATCAGAGACGCCTGCGGGGAGCGTGGCGTGGCGGGTTTCGTAGTAAGGGTCGGGAGAATATGTGTCGATGGGTTCGCAATGGTCGGTGAAGTAGCGCAGCGTGAGGTAGAGCGGCGTGCCATCGGCCGAGGGATTGATGAGGTGCAGATGGTACGTGATGAAGCCCGCCGGAGAGTATTCGGCGCTCTCTTGCGAGGCGTCGAGGAGGTCGGACGTCTGGCCGGATTGGTAGAGCTGCGGGCAGACTTCGGCGGCGGCCTGCCCGCCCAAGGTGGAGGCGTAGCTAAAGTGGGCCGTGGCGAGAAAGCCCACAAGTATAGAAATCACACTGACCCCGAGTGTGCGGCTTGTCATGCGCGCCCGCATTTTCCTTCTGTTTGGCCCCCAAAGCAAGATTGACGCGCTTTTTATTCGTGTTGCGCCGTTATTTGTTTCTTTCCGGTCCCAGGGACAGTGTGCCCATTCACTTGATTTTCAGGAGATGGGCCGATATAATGGGCACGAATCACCAACGGGAAAGATAACCCTACAAGGTTCCGTCCTTGTGGGGCCTTTTCTTTGTGTAGGACAAGCGCTCCTGCAGATCATTCATAAATCGCAGGTGCGGGCGGCATATCCTGAAGTTTAAAAGAGCTGAGAATTTGGACCTGTTCGGGACCAAAATGACCGTAAGCTTACCCTTCTCTATGAAATATTTCGCCAGACAGTAGAAGTCTCCGTCGCCGGTAACGATGACGGCTTTGTCGAAATTCTGATATTCGATCATCGCCTGCAGAACGAGCTCGGCGTCGCAATTACCTTTCGTGGTTCCGTCTTTATACTTCAGCGTTGGCTTGAAAACACAAAGAAATCCTGCGTCCTGCAGAGCGGTGTACAATTCGGCATTTCCCTCGACATATCCGACAAAAAGGAACGCTTTAGTAACCCCGTATTTCTCCTTCAGGTACACACGGAACCTTTTCCAATCGAGACGCCAGCCCATGTCGCGAATCGCCAGATTAAGGTTCTGACTATCTATAAAAGCGTAGTTATTTTCTGATTTGTCCATGCGTCAGCATCATCCCACAATTCTGTATTTTCCGGAAACGCAAAAAGGATGCTATCGGGTCAGATGCTAGTATCACCGTATGGGCAATGTGGTGTTTTTTGATTTTGATTCGACGGTAGTTACGAAAGAGTCACTTGATGAGGTCATTGCTTTGGCACTGGCGGGGCATCCCGAGCAGGAGCGGATGGTGCGGGAGATAGAGCACATTACGGCTTTGGGAATGGAGGGAAAATTGGCTTTTACGCAATCGGTCTCGCGGCGGCTCAAGACGCTGCCGCTGTATCGATTTCATTTTGAAGCGATCGGGCAAATGCTGACGGACCATATCACCGCAGGCATGCCCGAGGTGTTTGAATGGCTGCGCAATGAGGGCTGCGCCGTGTATATCGTGAGCGGCGGGTTTCGCGAATGCATTTTGCCCGTGGCGCGGAAGCTGGGTGTGCCTCCCGAGCACTGCATTTCCAACGAGGGCAATTTTGGCGAAGACGGATTGCTCACCGGCATCAACGCAAAATCACATCTGTGGACCGACCACGGCAAAGCCGCCGCACTCACGCACGTCATCAAAAATGGAAAACACTCGGGTAAAAGCGCGCTCGTCGGCGACGGCTCCAACGACCTCGCAGCCTTCGCCGCCGGCGCTGTCGACTATTTCTGCGGCTTCGGCGCCAATGTAGCGCGTACAGCCGTGCGCGAAAAAGCGCCCGCATGGGCGTCTTCGACAGATGAGCTACTGGAGTGGCTCGAGAGAATTTTGGGATGATATCAAAAAGTAGGGCCCCGAAACACTTTGTGTTTCGGGGCCCTAAGATCGGGGCGAGAATTATCGCCGGAGACCGGGGAGATCGCCGGTGAAGAAGTCGCTGATGGCCACCATCATCTTGGTGACGGAGTTCATGACCCAGTCGAGGATGGTATTGAGCAGGTCGCCAAAGGCCCACTGCGTCGCACTCCATGGCCACGCAATGAGATGACGGCGGTACTGCGTCTGCACGCGTTCAGACAACGGGTCGGGCCAATAACCGATGCGCGGATCGTTCAGGTACCGGCTCTGCCAGTCCTTGAGGACGGTGCCCACGAGTTGGTCGTTGGACGTGAGGCCGCGCTCGCTCTTGAAGCGTACGAGCTCGTTCTGGTACGCATTGCTCCAGCGCCATGTGTCAGCTGTCCACTTTATGCCGACGAACAGGAAGCCGGCGACCAGATAAATAGCAAACCAGCCGAGGATCTTCTTCCAGTTCTTGTACAGGAGCGGCAGAACCTCGAACTTGGCGACGCCACGCAAGAGCATGATGCCGATGCCGATCACGATCGCGGCCAAAATGCCCGCAACCCAGTCGCTGTCGATGTCATTATGGATCCCCTGCAGGGTAAGAAAGCCTGCGCCGAGAATGATCCAAAACCAGAACCTGGTCGAGAGACCGGCGAGGAAGCCTGCGCCCGGTGGCAAGTTGATCTTCGCTGCCGCTGGATTCGAGTCAGTCATTTCTTACCTCCGATCGAAGTGAAAGAGCAATGTCGCAACCGCTCGGCTGCAACGTTTCGGCACTATACCACAATTGATAAAACAAAAGAGTCCCGCGATGCAGCAGGACCCTGGATAGATCGCTGCCGTCCTTATATATCAACTATGCGGCTCGGGCAATGAACTTGTTGATCCACAGCGGGATTATTTTTGAGGCTTCGGGGGATGGCTCGTAAGAATAGGATGGGTCTTGGAATTTCACTACCTCGGGGTGGAATTGGAAGGTGTACATGGAGGTGCCATAACGAAGTGCTGCGAAATTGCAGACTTTGCTTTCGGCCATGAGCGTCGCGCCTTCGGGCAAACGCGTGAGAGAGTCTTTGTGCGCGTACTGCGCAAGGAATGATGCGGGGAGTTGGCCCAAGACGGCGTCGCGCTTTCCCTCTTCGGTCAGGTGCACTCCGTACGTGCCATATTTACTCTGTGCTTTGTCGTGAATGCATTCAGCGCCAAAGGTGTGGCCGATGAGCTGATGGCCAAAACAAATGCCGATGGTCGGAATGTTGTGCGCGAGCAGATGCTTGATGAAATTCTCCAGATTCTGCTGCAGCTGATGCGACATGATGCGCACGTTGTCGCGCACGTCGCGCCCGCCGTGGAAATCGAGGTCGGATGAGCCGCCGAATATCACTCCGCTGTATCCGCTCAGAATTTCCACCGGCGTATCCCACGGCAAACCCTCATCGAGCGATGAGAGAAAAACGACTTCGGCGCGCTCGCCGATAGTCTGCGAGATATTTCTTCGCTCCCGCTCGATTCCTTCCGGCTTGATACGAGATTGGACAACGGCGATCTTCTCGGTCATTCCTTTTTTATACAGGACATCGACCCGATTTCAAGTGAATCGGGTGCTCTTCCCTTCTTGCCAGAGTTGGATTAGTATGTCGTCAGCATTCCGCTGGACAGGCGGCAATAGACAACGGACAGCGAGGAAATCATGGTCAAGAGAATAGCCTATGTAACGCCGGAGATCGCGTTCTTGCGAAAGGGCCACATGTTCGACACCTATAGCGGTGGTCTGGGAGTTTTGGCCTCTGCTTATTCGTGCGGCATGCACGACCTTCGGGAAGAACTCGGCACAGAGGTGGTGACAATTGCCACCAATCCTTCGCGGGGCTACTACACACAAGGTGTCTGCGGCGATCGCATGACCGTGAGCGAGGGCACGCACCGATTCCAAGGCGACGTGCGCGGCAAGGTGCATGTGCCGATAGCCGGCAACATGGTCGGCACGCAGGTCGAGACGATGTCGAGCAACGACTCCGGTATGGCCGATGCGGTCATGTTGAGTACCGATATCGACGGCAATCGTGAGGAGGATCGCGACGCTTCACGTTATTTGTACGGCGGGTGGCGTGAGGTTGGCGTCAACGCTGAGCGCAAGATCGCACAAACGATGGCGCTCGGATTCGGCGCACACGAAGCCACGAGAAAGCTGGATTTCCATCCCGACATCTGGCACGGCAACGACTGTCACGCGGTATTCACCTTCTTCGCGCTACTCAAGGAGGAGATCAAGAAGGGGTCGTCCTTCAATGAAGCCCTGCAAACCGTGCGGTCGAAGTGCGTGTATACCACTCATACTTCGGTGCCGGCAGGCAATTGGGAATTCCCGATGGACCTGATGCGACGAATGGTGGCCGATCCTATCATCGAACACGCACTTCACCTCGGTGAGAAAACACCGGGCATGTTCAATTACGCAGTCGCATGTTTGCGCATGGCAGGTAAGGGCAAGGTCAACGGTGTCGCCCGAAAGCACATGGAAATATCCAAGCAACTCTGGCGAGGAGTCAGTGAAGCTGAAGATATCGGCTATGTAACCAACGGCAGCGACGTAGCGTACTGGCAGCACGAGGATTTCGCGAAGGCACGCAGCCTTCCTGAAATCGCGGCCGCCAAGAAGAATCACGCAATGAAACTGCTCGCATACATTAAGGAGAGGACGGGCAAGGATCTCGATCCCAACCTTCCCAACCTCACGTGGGCGCGACGTTTCGCTGGCTATAAGCGGCCAGGACTCCTCTTTGAGCATGCAAATGAATGGCTCATGCGCAGATTGCACGGCTCATGGGATGGCTGCTTCAATTACGTCATTGCGGGCAAGCCTCATCCGGACGACAGAGATCAACACGGCCATAAAGGTATGGTCCCGCTCTGGAATCATCTCTATGGCCTAAGCAAGACAACGCCGAATCTCGTGGTGTTGCCAGGCTACAACATGCAGATGAGCAAAGAGCTCAAAGAGGGTACGTACTTTTGGGCCAATTCACCGGAAGTCGGCAGGGAAGCGAGCGGCACCTCGGGTGAATCGGCAGCGATGAACTGCGCGGTTAATATTTCGACACTCGACGGCTGGATGCCGGAAGCGAACCGCGAGAACTTCATAGCCTTCGGTAGCGCCGAAGATCACGACGGCAGCGAAGCGCGCAGCAAGAAAGACGCGGCAAGCTTCGTCGAGGAGTTCGGCGACTCACTTGAGCGGCTCCGTCAGCAGCCGATGGGACACTGGGAAACCGCTCGCAACGCAAGGAACGAAGCCGTGCAAAAGTGGTCCGCACATCGGATGGCGAGAGATTACGCCCGAAAAATGTACAATTGAAATTATCCCCCGCTGCAGAAATGTGGCGGGGATTTTTTTACTCAAAAAATAACAGTAGAAAAAGAGAAAGCGACGCGCCTTTCGACGCGTCGCCCCATGGGACGGTTGGAATATCCGTTTTGAATGGCGTAACCGCCCGGAGGCTGACCTTGCGGCCGTTTCCGGATCAGTACCCGTCAGTACTGCCTGCTTGCGCCGGCTTTCTTTGCGGGCTCCCAAGACGGACATTACCTTTGAAAATCCTATACCTTCCGCTGTGGCCGTCAACTGCGGGTTCATTTAAACAATATGAATTCTGAAATGGAAAGAGCGTACCGTTGATCAGACGGCACGCTCTCTTTGGAGGATGACAGGTTCGCGCAGAAACGCCTTTGGGGAGCCTTACGCTCTTCGCTACAGGACATCCCATGCCATGGGCTTTCCACTCGTCGGGTTTTTGCCCGAGTGTCGGCCTGTCATTTAACTTGGGATAGCATACTATTTAAAAATGATTTGTCAAGTATTATGAAGATTTGACTTGACTGCCCTCGCATGGGGTTTATACTCGACCTATGAAAGAACTCATCAAGAAAGTTGTCTCGAATTTCTTCTTTAATTGGTATCGCAAGGGGCTCGCTTTTGCGCCGGTTAAAAAGAAATAACCAAACCTAACGCAAACCCGGAGCCCCGCCCCAAAGCGGGGCTCTTTCGTTGTCAGGGATCTGCCCTCAAAAGTGAAGTCAGATCCCAGATCGCGAAGATCTGGACAGTTCTTTGACAGAAAGGGTAATAAAGATGACGAACGTTCGTAAAAATGTTGTGAACGATTTTTCAGGCGCGGCGGCGGCTCAGCTCGTCCGGCTATTTCGAGAAGCAGGTATAAGAAACGAGGATATAGCAAATATCGACACGGATGCCGGCCGATATTGGTGCCGAAAACTTCTCCATGAGATCCGTGGACTAAGAGCTAACTCACGATACGGAGAATGGTGATGTGCAAAGACGTCCAGAGAGCCGAAACGGATCTCGACCGGCATCGGGAAGACCTCGAGAGATTTCTCGGCCCCGAATATCGCTCGACCGAACGCTATACCCGCATGGTTGAACAGGTGGTGAAGGGCCGAACGGCGGCCAACGTGGTTTTGGATCTTAAGGGGCTGTGAGCCCGCGGGCGCCGCTAAAGCGGCGCCCGCTTTCTTTAACAAAGGAGCTTGACACTCGTCCTTCTAACGGTACGCTCGGATAAGGTTGATACTTTTCAACAAAAGAGGAGAACGGCAGTGCAAAATTCCGGAAGAGTCATTCGCGTGCTTACCATGGGTAACATTTCTTCTGCAGCATTGGAAAAGCTCACGCTAGCGAACGGCGGTCTCAAGTTCTTGGTCGGCTCGGATGTAAAAGAACCGGACGTGATCATTGTGCGAAGCGCCAAATGCGACGTCGACAAATATCCCACCTTGAAATTGGTCGTCAGAGCCGGAAGCGGCACCGACAACATTTCGGGCTCGCGAATGGAGAGCGGCAAGGTGTGCGTGCAAGCCACACCGAGCGCGAATTCCGAGGGCGTCGCTGAGTATGTCCTCATGGCCATGCTGGCGCTCACGAGGAACGTGCCGGCTGCCACGGAATATACGAGGACGCTCGAGGAGAAGCTCGCTGCGAAGCTCGAAAGACGTCCGACAAAAGATGAGTTCAAGACGTCTCTCGAGAACGACAAGAAACATTTTCTCGGACGGGAACTTTCGGAACAAACGCTCGGGGTCATCGGGACCGGACAGATCGGTTTCCGTGTGGTCCGTATCGCGCGCTCACTCGGCATGAAGGTCATCGTCTACGAGAAGGATCCGCTTTCCAAGATAGTGAAAATGCTTCCGCCGCGGGTCAGGACCGCGAAAAGCATGACCGAGCTCTTGCAGGAAGCCGATATCGTTACGGTGCACGTACCCGGCGACAACAACACGCATCTTTTTGGAGAGGCGCAGATCGCGCAGATGCGGCACGGCGCGATCCTGATCAATTCTTCACGGCTTACTATCTGCGATAGCGGGGCTGTCTTGAAAGCTATCGAGGAAGGCAAACTCCGCGGATACGCTGTCGACTTTCTTGAGCCGGGCTTCGCGCCGCATCCGCGGATTCTGTGCACTCCGCACATCGCCGGCAATACGGCGGAGTCACAGGAGAAGTGTGGCATCATGGCCGCCGAACAAGTGATAGATTTCTATCACCTCGGCAACGTGTCGACGTCCAAGAACTGGCCGTCCAACATGGTGGAGCAGACGGAGAGCGCATGCATGCGCCTCGGCATTTTGCATCACAATGTGGTCGGCGCGCTCGACGGCATCGAAAAGGTCATCAAGGATGCCGGCGTCAATATCGGCAACACCGGTAACAAGACCAACAAGAAGTTCGGCTATTACCTCGTGGACCTCGATCAGAGGCTCGCAGAAGAGCACGTCGATGCGATCAGGGCGTTGTCCTCGACCATCGAAGTGATGATCTTCCCACTTCAGTAACATAAGCGCGGGCTCGCCAGAATGGCGAGCCCGCTTCTATTATTTCTTTGAACTCTGCATTTTGGAAACTTCGACGAGGAGCGGCGAAGCGAGGAACACCGAGGAATACGTGCCGGCTATCATACCGACGATGAGGGTGAGGGAGAAATCTTTGGTCGCAATAGGTCCAAGCAAGTAGAGGGCGGCGAGCACGATAACGACCGTGAGCGAGGTGTTGATGGAGCGCGCGAGCGTTTGCAAGATGGAGCGGCCCACTGTCTCGGCAAAATCCTCTTTGCGCGAGCGCTCCTGATTGATCTTGAGATTTTCGCGGATACGATCGAAGACCACGATGGTGTTGTTGATAGATACACCGAGCAGCGTGAGGAGCGCGACGATGAAAAGTGAATCGACTTCAGCGCCGCGGCTGTGGCCCAAGAATGCGAAGAGGCCGACCGGTATCAGGATGTCGTGAATGAGCGTGATGATGGCGATGATGCCGTACTTCCACGAAGCGACAGGCTTCGAGACTTTGCGGAACGCGAACGCGATGAACAGAATGATGCTGACGGATACGAGCAAGAGCGCGATGAGCCCTTTGTGCAGAAGCTCCTGACCGATAACGGGCCCGACGCTGTTGAATTGATCTTCGTGAACGACGCCGAATGTGCCGAGCGCCATTTCGAGCTTGTTCTTCTCATCGTTGGAGAGGTCTTTGGCGCGAACGATGTAGCCATTGTCCCCTGTCGGCTGCACGCGCACTTCGCCGATACCGATGCTAGAGACCGCGCTTTGCAGCTGCTCTATCGCGGGTCGGCCATTTGAATACGAAACCTGCAGAAGCGAGCCGCCCGTCAGGTCGATGCCCGGCTTTAGACCCCAGAGCAAAATGGCCCCGATGGCAAAAAGTGAGATGACGGCCGGAATGATGAGAAAACTTCGTTCTTGTTTTGCGATGTTCATCATATTAATTGAGGCCTGAGCGCATCAGGAATTTGCCGACGGTCGTATGCGCGTTGATACCGAGCGCGCGCAGGAAGCCGCGCGAGATGGTAATGGCAGAGAACATCGAGACGATGACGCCGAGCCCGAAGACGAGCGCGAAGCCTTTGATAATGGAGGTACCGAGCCAGAAAAGAATGATACTCGCGATGATGTGTGCGACGTTGGAATCGCGAATGGCGAGCCACGCGCGGGAAAATCCCTCTTTGATCGCCTCTTCGGCGCTCTTGCCGCGCGCCAATTCCTCTTTGATGCGCTCGGCGATGAGGATGTTGGCATCCACTGCCAATCCGACGGAAAGTATGAAGCCCGCAATGCCTGCCGCGGTAAGGACAACGGGGATCAGTTTGAAAAGCGCGAGCATCATGATGGTGTAGAGCACGAGCGACACGACCGCGACGATGCCGGGCAAGCGGTACCAAAGGACCATAAAGATGGAAAGAATGATGAATCCGACCAGGCCGGCGTACACGCCCGCGTGGAGCGCTTGGTCGCCGAGCGTCGCGCCGATCGTCTGTGTACTCACGAGCTGGATGGGCACAGGAAGTGCACCGAGATTAAGGTTGCTTGCGAGCTCCTTGGCAGTCTGTGGAGTGAAATTGCCGGAGATAACCGCGGTGCCACTCAATATCTTGTCCTGAATGACCGGCGCCGAGAGCACGTGGCCGTCGAGGAAAATGGCGAGCTGATGGCCGACATTGGCAGAGGTGATATCGCCGAAAAGCTTCTCGCCCTGTGAATTGAAATTGACCGTCACCATCGCCTGCTGTGCCAATTGACTTGAGCCGTTGCCGAATTGGAGCTGCGCCGAGGTGAGATACGCGCCCGTGAGGCCCGTATCGACGAACGCGGCGGGGTTCGGCACGCCATTTTCATCTTCGAGCTTGCCTTGGAAATCCGGCTTCACCAATTTGAATTCAAGCAGCGGTGTTTTGCCGATGGCCGCGACGGCCTTGTTGACATCCGTAACGCCCGGCAATTCCACAATGAGCCGATATTCGCCGTTGCCGAGTGTGCCTCCCTGCTGGGTCTGTACGATGGGTTCACCCACACCGAATGCATTGACGCGTTTTTCGATGACCGCCTGCAGGGCCGCGAGCGCGTCCGAGATCTGCGAGCCGGAGAGTTTGCTGGTATCCGCGCTATACACGAGGTGCGTACCGCCGGAGAGGTCGAGGCCAAGCTTGAAAGGCCGATATGCTTGGACTTGCGAGCTATAGACAAACCAGCCGATACCCGCTCCGACAAGGAGGATCAGTGCCGCTATGAGTCGTCGCTGCCACATGGTCGTTGAGTATACCCTGCCGGAAAGTCATTGCAAAGACCCGTGCAGCGGCCCTTAGATATACCCACGCTATCCACAGTTTAAAGGGGCGGCTCCTGAAAATACCCTGCTACGGTGAGGGCAGGTCAGAAGGACCCTCACACCACATACCGCAAAAAGGTAGTGCAATGAACTCCACCGAAACGCTGATGAGACAGCTCATCGCACGTGGCGCGAACCGTGACATCGAGAATTTCGGATTTACAGAGATCTCGATCGACCCGAAATTTTTGGCGCCGCGTCTTGAGGACATCACGACCGGCATGAAGGTCATCACGGATACTCCGTCGCTGCGCGAACTGCTCGACGGCCGTAAGTGCAAGCTCGACGCCTATGGCGAGAATTACCGGCAGGAAGTCGGGCTCTATCTTCGCAAAGACGCCGAGCATAAATATTTCTTCCACTACACGCCGGAGGCGTTCGAAGACGAGCCGCTTGCGAGCGGTGCGCTTTCGTATTTTTTTGCGGCGCTCAAAGACCTCGACGCAGAAGCGCGCAAAATGGCACTCGCGATAAGTGAATGTCTCGATCGCACCTTTGAGCATGCCAAAGATAAGCCGTACCGCGGCTCATTGCGTGAGCGTTTCGAAGGTGGCAATTGCGTGACACGTGTACTGCGATACTTGCCTCTTGGTACGAGCGCAGCGGATGCCTTCCCACACGGTGACCGTGGAGGCTGGACACCGCACTGGGGCGCTTCACATGAAGGGCTCGTCGTCATTGGACCCGATGGCAAGCAGTTCCGAGTCTCGGAGCTGGACCCCTCCCGCGTCGCGCTCTTCCCGGGAAGAAAATATGCCGCCATCACTCGCGGCAAACGCCAAGGCACTCTTCACGGCGTCCGGTACGAGCGCAAGGTTCAAGAGGATCGTTACTGCGTCGTCAGTTTCGTTCACCCGAAACCGACCAAGCGCGACGGCGCATGGCTGCAGGCCCGCGATGCCGAGATGAAGGCGTACGAGCGGCAATTCACGCTCTGAATAAACAGAACCCCCGACTTTTTTCAGTCGGGGGTTTTTTACCTTTTCATTTCAATGAGATCGAAAAGATTTTTGTAGATCATGGCCACGGCTATCGGGCCGACCCCGCCGGGCACCGGCGTGAATACGGCGGCTTTTGCCGCGCATGCGGGATCGCAATCCCCCACCACCTTGCCACCGCTCTCGGATGTGCCGGCATCAATGAGCACGACACCCTCTTTGATGTGCTCGGGTTTGATAAATCCCGGTGAGCCAGCGCCCGAGACGATAATGTCGGCGTCTTTCAGATCTTCGATCGAGCCCTGCTGCCTCGTGAAGAATGAGACGTTCGCGCCCTTCGCTTTCAAATATCCCGCGACGGGTAGGCCCACGAGCACGCCGGCGCCGACGACGACAGCTTTTTTTTCAGAAATGTCGATCGCCGCGCGCGCGAGAATTTCTTTTACCGCGAGCGCAACCGGCGCAATGACCTTTCGCTCATGGTCCTCTATGTTGGGTTTTATCCCATCGACATCTTTTTCGGCCGGAATGATTGCGAGCACCCTCTCGGTGTTCACGCCTCTGGGGAGCGGCAATTGGACGATAATGCCGTCCACTGTTTCGTCGTCGCGGAGCAGCTCTACGGCGCGTTCGATATCATCCTGCGTGGAACTCTCGGGAAGATCTATTTGCCTGATACGTACGCCGAGTTCATCGGCTCTTTTCTTTTTGATACCGACGTACGATGAGGTGACCGCGTTCTCGCTCACTACCAAAAGTGCGAGCGTCGCAAGCCCAATGCGCTCGCGACGCGGTTTCAAACCTTTGATGACATCCGCAGCGATTGCCCTTCCGTCCATCGTCATGCGATTCCCGCCTCTTTTTTCAATTCCTTAATTCCGTCTTCCAGCATTATAGTCGGA
>CAZHOB010000028.1:0-19599 GCA_964534465.1 uncultured Candidatus Saccharibacteria bacterium | reverse complement strand
CGGAGGTCCATCATCAAATAACCATGGGTTGCCGAAGATGGCACGACCGAGCATCACTCCGTCGCATTTGGTGGCGGCCGCTTTCTCCCGCGCGTCGGCGGTATCTTTTACATCACCATTTCCGATGATGATTGTCATCCTAGAGGCGTCGCCTCTAGGATTTTGAATTGAGTCACGGATCTCCACGGCGTGCGCGATACGCTCCCATCGTGCCGGCACATCCGACATCTCCTTGCGCGTGCGAGCATGGATAGCGATCGCGGCGGGTTCTTCTGCGAGCAGCTGAGGCAACCATGTCTCGAGCTCATCCTTGTTGTATCCAAGCCTCGTTTTGACCGAGACGGGTAAGCCGGATCTCTTGGCGGCGCGGATGAGTTCGCGTGCCAAAGCGGGGGTCTTGATGAGCGCAGCACCGCAGCCGCTTTTTTCCACGGCGCGGTCGGGACAACCCATGTTGATGTCAACGCCATCAAATCCAAGTTCTGCCACCAGCTTTGCCGCTTTTTCGATGTGTGCCGGATTCGAGGAAAATATCTGTGCCACGATCGGCCTCTCCGATATTGAAAAAACGAATTTGTTGAGAAGCTGCTTTTTGCCTTTTTCATCGGCGAGAATGAGCCCATCAGCGGAGGTGAATTCGGTAAACATCACATGCGGCTTCCCATACTTGGCGATAAGGCGGCGAAAAGCGGCATCCGTCACGTCCTCGAGCGGCGCGAGGGCAAAAAATGGCTTTGGCAATTTGTTCCAGAACGATGGCATATTGACAAGGTACGTTTTTAGATGTTGTATGTCAATCAGTGGGGTGCGGAAATGGTCATAGATTCAGATCATATAGGAGATACGCGATGGGTACTGTCTCGAAGATTACTTCACTGAAAATTCTTGAGAGCGGACCGCTCGACAATAAAGAGAAGGAGGTTCTTGAGAACTTGCTGGCTTCCGATCTTCCAACAGAAGAAGTGAAAGAGTACATTCGGAAAGTGATCGCGGTACGCAGCACACTATCGGAATAACCAAAAGGTCGCCACCCGTGGCGACCTTTGTTTTTATTGTGTGTTTGCAACGGCCTCCTGCCCTTTCATTTTGTAATACACGCGATTGCCAAAACGCATATCAATGTATTCGAGCTTGTTCTCGTTGTCCCTGATCGGCGCGGAGGTGAGAATGAGCTCCAGATTTTTTGCTATCGCTGTTACGTCCTCACCGAACGACACTTTGACGACGTATCCGGACTGCATGGGTACGGAATAATCGCTTTCAGTTTCAACATTCGCTCCGAGCGCGACCATGCCGGATTGTCCGAGCAATTTCAAAAGCACGAGTATACCCGGTAACTGCGCGCCGGCATATGTCTGCCCTATCGGTTCGCCCACCTCCAATCCCCCGCGGAAAGTATAGGGGCTCGTGCGCGTAGTCGATGCGTCGGCATTCGCAAAAATAAAACCACTCTCGTCCATTTGGAAACACTCGCCGTCGCCACCGCCTGTCCCGAGCTCTGTCGAGGGGCACCACTGCGCATACGCCTTTCGTTCATCGACAGTGACGGTGAGAGCTTGCGCGAGCATGGATTGGCGAGATACGTGCACCGACTTTATCCGCGGAAAATCAGCGACGAGGTCATTCTCGATAACGGCACGCGGATAGAAGAAAATGTTCGCGCGCGAAAAGAAGTGCTTGGAACCGTCATAAATGACGCTATCGACGTACTGCTTGATGTCTTCCGGTGAAATGGCCTGCACGCCCATCACATTGATGGCACTCACCGTGTATTGCGGCAGATAGGTAACGCGATGGAGAAGATAGGTGAAGGTGCCAAAGAGCGCGACTATCGAACACACCGCAAGTATGCGCAGTTTGCGTCGGCGCGAGCGAAGATTCTCGTGCACATCCTTCCGCGGCACGTGCCGTATCGCCGACGAGGGCTTTTTACCGCGAAGGTCAACTATTTTTCTTGATTTCATTTTTACCAATATACTTCCGGAGCACCTCCGGTATTTCGATCGAACCGTCCGCACGCTGATAGTTTTCGACAATAGAAACGAGAATTCGCGGCGTCGGAATTGCGGTCGAATTCAGCGAGTGGCAAAAGCGCATCGCGCCGCTCTCATCGCGATACCGCGTATTGAGGCGTCTCGTTTGAAAATCATGGAAATAAGATGCGGAGGATATCTCGCGATATTTCTTCTCGAGCGGCACCCAGAGCTCGATGTCGTATTTCTTCACTTGCCCGAGCCCGAGGTCAGCGCCGCAATTGAGCACCGTGTGGTACGGAATATTGAGCGATTCGATGAATTCTTCGGTATTGCGATTCAGCCACTCATGCCATTTGACCGATTCCTCATGCGAGGCTTCGCACAAGATCACCTGTTCCCATTTATAAAACTCATGTACGCGGATCAGGCCGCGCACGTCTTTGCCGTGCGCCCCCGCTTCTCGCCGAAAACACGGAGAGAATGAGAGATATTTTTTCGGCAACTCGTCTTTGGTGAGTACTTCATCCATGTAGTAGCCCATCGTGGCCACCTCCGCCGTGCCGGCAAGATACTCGCCATCCTGCGTTTTGTAGAGATCCTCCTCGCTTTGCGGCAGAAACCCTGTCCCCATGAACGGCTCTTTTCGCACCAGCGAGGGCACGATCATCGGTGTGAATTCTTTTTTCAGAAAAAATTCTTGTGCGTAATGCCAGATCGCCCACGAAAGGCGTGCACCGTCGTTCTTTAAAAAGTATCCACGAAAACCCGCGACTTTTGCACCACGCTCGAAATCTACCATGTCGTGCTGCACCATCAGATCGACGTGGCTTTTCGGCTCGAAATCAAATATAGGGAGTTTACCCCACTGTTTTATTTCGTTGTTGTCGGCATCACTCTCACCATCGGGGACGGAAATATCCGGCACATTGGGCACGTGGAGCATGAGCAAGCGCCATTCTTTGAGCACCTCTTGCATGGTCTCTTCGGCGAGCTTCAGCGTTCCTTTGACCTGTCCCATCGTGGCGATGATCCCCTTTTTTTCGTCCGGAGTTTTGGCGCTCGCGATCGCATCGGAGGCGACATTTTGCTCTGCACGTTTCGCATCTATCGTGGCCTGAAATTCGCGGCGCTTGTCATCGAGCTCGATAAGTCGATCGAGGTCGATCTTGATGTGCTTCTTTTTGGCGCCAGCCGCGACAATATCCTTGTTTTCCCTGATGAATTTGATATCCAGCATAGGCTCATTATAGCTCGCAATTCAGTTTTTTACAGTTCATTCTATATGGTATGGTGGCGGTAGTTCAAAGGAGACATCGATGTGGAGCATATCTGCATTCTCCCTACCGAGTGGTGTGTGGAAGTACCAGGATCAATATATTGATGAGCCGCTCGCATACGGCCACATGGTCGGCGTTTTCGACGGCCACGGTGAGATGAACGACGCTGTGACGATCGCGCGCGTGGAGATACGAACGTATCTGCGGGATCGAACGGACGAGATCTCTCTTGAGGCCCTGCCGGAAGCGTTTCGCAGGGCGGCAGACGCCACTCATGTCTGCGTCGGCGGATCGACTGCGGCCGTCGCATGTCTTTCAAACGATGGCGAGGCAAAGATCGCCATACTTGGAGATTCACTCATCGTCGCGCGCCGTTCGACAGAGTCGCTTTATTCAAGCACTCATCACAACGTGCGCACGAATATGCGTGAGCGAGCCAATGTAGAGCGCCGCGGCGGCGTATATCACGACTGCTATGCTCGCAAAACGCCCGGGGGTGTGGGCCTACAATCCGGGAGAGCATTCGGTGACTTCGAATTGCATCCGGTTATCGGCAAGAACCCCGACATCGACAGGATCTTTATAAAGTCGGGTGGTTGGCTTCTGGCGTGTACCGACGGCGTGCTTGATCCGGCGTCGGGCTCCTTCAGCAAGTACAGAAAACGCATTGTCGAAATGATCGACGGAGGCGCAACTGCCGAGGAGCTCGTCTTTCGTTGTACTGAAAACAAACGGCACAAGGACGATGCCACAGCCGTTATTTGCAGATTTTCTTGAGCCGCACCATGTGCGGCTCTTTCTTTTTAGGGTAGACTGTTTTCCAATGTACGACGAATTGACGCTATTGCGACCCGATGATTTTCCGCCGCGTTTGCGCGAGATACCGGGCGCGCCCAAACAATTGTATGTGCGCGGCACGCTTCCCTCGCCCGACCTCTACTGGCTCGCGGTCGTCGGGTCGCGCGCGATAACCAACTATGGCCGGCAGGCGGTACATCATTTGATAGAGGGGCTCCGCGGCTACCCCATTGTCATCGTCTCTGGATTGGCCTATGGCGTGGATGCCGAAGCGCACAAGGCTGCGCTGAATGCAGGGCTGAAGACGGTCGCCGTACCCGGCTCCGGCCTTGACTGGAACATTCTTTACCCGCGCGCCAACGTGAACTTGGCAAAAGAAATTTTGCGTGCAGGCGGCGCGTTGCTCTCCGAGGAGGAGCCGGACATGAAAGCGACCGATTACACCTTCCCCAAACGCAACCGCGTAATGGCGGGAATATCGCATGCCACGCTCATCGTGGAGGCCAAAGAAAAATCTGGCTCCCTCATCACCGCGCGGCTGGCCGCAGATTACAATCGCGAAGTGCTCGTCGTACCGGGCTCCATCTTCAGCGAGGAGAGCAAGGGCACACACCAATTCCTTCGCCTCGGCGCAACAGCCATCACAGCGCCGGAAGATATTCTCATCGCGCTCGGCATCCAAAAGCGGGAAACGACCGACGTGCTTCGCACCGACCTTACCGAAATCGAAATGCAGGTATTGAAAGCCATTTCTTCTCCGCTTTCGCGCGATGAACTATTAGATGTACTTGAAATACCGATCACTGAAGCCAACGTGCTCCTTTCCATGATGGAATTGAAGGGTTTGATTATCGAGGAGCTCGGGTATGTGCGGGCAAAATGAGGTTGCTTTGGCGAGAGCAAAATAGTAGGGTGCGCGTAGAAAAAAAGGAGTACAGCTATGCCAGTATGGGAACCGCACAAAGTGGCTCGGTTGCGCGAATTATGGCAAACCGGCCTTTCGAGTGAACTCATCGGAAAAGAGCTCGGCGACGTTACACCGAAAGCCCTCAAACACAAGGTAAAAGCCGAAGCCAAAAAGGCTCTGGCGCGCGGCGACATGGAAGAAGCCGCACTGTGGGCGCCACGCGCACACAGTACGCGCAGGGAGGCGCGCAAGGCGGCGCAACAGCTGGGTATTCATGTTCCGCAGCGCACTATTGTGAAAACACCGCACGTGTGGACGGATACCAAGCTCGAAGCATTTCGTGCTTTATGCAAAATGGGAAAGTCCGACACGGAGATGGCGGAAGAACTCGGCATATTGACCGGGAATGCTATCAGCGCGAAGCGCGGCAAACTTCGCCGCGCCGCTCTGGCGCGGGGTGATATGGCAGAAGCAGAGGTGTGGTCGCAGCGATGCGAACTCTGGTCGGCGCAAGAGATCGAGGTGGCGCGTGAGATACGAACGCGCGGCGGCTTGATCGCCGAGATCACGGAAGCCATCAACAAACTTCCGTGCAGAGTCGGTCGCGAGGCCAGCCATGGCAGCGTGAAAAATAAGATCTACCTTCTGTATCGCGCGGCGCGTGAGCGCGGCGACATGGAGGAAGCACGAGTCTGGTCACCGGAGCGAAAAACTCCGGAACTCCGCGTTAAGATCGCCCGACCCCCGAAAATCGCCATAAAAAAGGAGACGCGGAAGAAAAAGTGGCGAGTGCCGCGCGTGGTAATTGTCGGGCCTCGGCTCATAAAGCCGACCACTCCGACGGCCAAACGCATGGTCCCAACTTCGCACGCCTCAGGATGGGATCAATGGCTCGCACACTGGAAATCGCAGCCGCCAGACCATGCGGCTTCATGCTTCGAGTGCGGCAAAACTCCGACAGTGAAAAGGAAAGTATATTGCGCGGACTGTTGCGCAAAAGTGTACCGCCCGAGCACGGTCGCAGCGTGATTTTTCTCAAGCGTCCGACGATATCGTCGGACGCTTTCTATTTAGTGGCCCTGTGATAGAGTGCCATCAGCACACAAAAACCAAGGAGTGTCCATATGTACCCGTGGACGGACGAGAAGGTCGAGCTGCTCAAGCGGCGCCATCTCGAGGGCCAATCCTATAGCGTCATTGCGCGGGAGCTTGGCGGAATCAGCGCCGCTTCCGTTTGCAACAAAGTGCATCGGCTCGGACTGCCCATTCGCGAGACGAAACAGAGATCAAACTTCGGGAAGGGTGCCGGCAAAAAAGCTGCACGACTCGCTATCACGCGGAGAAAATATGGCGTTCGAGGCGATGCGTTGCCTCGCGAGCATGCGCTTTCCATGACAGAAACGGAAGAGCTTTGCGACAAAGTGATCGTCCCGCCGATCGAGCTTACCGACGAGGAAGTCACACGGATCTGGATAGCTGAGGTCACGGCCGCATCGCTGCGCGACACACCTCCGGAAGAAAAACTGCAGGTAAAAAAGATCGACCGCGCTCTGCTGTGCCGCGCTCACGACGGACTCAACGGCAAGTGTCAAAATCAGGCACGGGTCGGCATCGCATACTGCGACGATCATTCGTGGTGGAGCGAACGAGCGAACGGTTTGCGCTCGACTTTGGCCGATATCTGAGATGTTTTTTCCGAGCGTCCAACGCACTAGTTGGACGCTCTTTTTCTTGAGCTCGCTTGACATGTGCTAGGGTTATGGAGTATCACTCTCGGTTGAAGCCCTATTTCTCTATATTGAACGCATATAGAATAGCGAGCTTCAAAAAAAATTACATGAAACTTGTAATAGTTGAATCACCTGCGAAAGCGAAAACGATCGAAAAGTATCTCGGCAAGGGATATGTCGTTCGTGCATCGGTGGGCCACATACGGGATCTTCCCAAGAGCAACAAAGACGCCGTCGATATCGAGGGTGGCTTTGTGCCGCGCTACCAGCTCGTCAAAGAGAAGCAGCACGTGATAGATGAGTTGCATAGTGTGGCCGACAGATCCGACGAGGTCATCCTTGCGACCGACCCCGACAGAGAGGGCGAAGCGATAGCATGGCATTTGGCCGAGACCATCGGGCTGAAGAAGCCAAAGCGCATCGTATTCAATGAGATAACGCAGAACGCCGTGCAGGAGGCGCTCGCTCACCCGCGGCTCATCGATCAGGACCTACGCAAGGCGCAGGAGGCGCGCCGCGTACTCGACAGACTTTTCGGCTACGACCTCTCCGGATTGGTCTGGAAAAAGGTGCGCTATGGCCTCTCCGCAGGCCGCGTCCAATCCCCTGCACTGCGCATATTAATGGAACGCGAGCGCGAGATACGCGCCTTCGTGCCGGTTAAATTCTGGGTCCTTTCTGCAGATCTTAAAACCAATGAGCGAACCCTGCCTGCCGGCAGGCAGGAATTTACCGCCACCTGCTCGGAGGAGCCACGCGAAGCCGCGGAGGCCGAGCGCGTCCTGAAGGCCGCGCAAGAAGGCAAATGGAGTGTCCTCAAAGTGGAAGAGTCCGAGCAGGCTCGCACGCCACGCGCGCCATTTACCACATCTACTTTGCAGCAGACTGCCTCGACGCGGCACGGCTTTTCGCCTTCGCGCACGATGCGCATCGCCCAAAAATTGTACGAGGCCGGTCACATCACCTACATGCGCACCGACAGCACCAATCTCGCCAAAGAAGCGCAGGACATGCTCGTAACGACCGTGCGCAGAGAATTCGGCGAGTCATTCGTAATGCCGCGCGTGTATAAGGCAAAGAGCAAGAATGCGCAGGAGGCACACGAAGCGATACGCCCCACCGATGCTGCGAAGCGCTCCGCCGGCGGCAATGAAGAGCAAAAAAAATTGTACGCGCTCATACGCGCCCGCGCGCTCGCTTCGCAGATGTCTGACGCGCGCGTCATGCGCACGAAGCTGATCGTCAATATCGAAGGCCGCCACATTCCCGATTTTTCCGCCAACGGTTCGCGTGTGGTTTTCGACGGCTGGCTCAAGGCCGATCCGGACGCGCGCGGCGAGGATGTGCAGTTGCCGAAGGTGGTCGCAGAAGATGCTCTTAAGCTCGTAGACGCTCGCTCCGAAGAAAAAGAAACGCAGCCGCCAGCGCGCTACAGCGAGGCGGGACTTGTGAAGGAATTGGAAAAGCGCGGCATTGGCCGGCCTTCTACGTATGCAAGCATCATCAATACGCTGGAGATGCGCGGCTACGTGGAAAAGCAAGGCCGCACGCTTTTGCCCACACATACCGGCGATGTCGTCTCCACGTTTATCGAAAATAATTTCGGTGAATACATCTCGGATACCTTTACTGCCGAGATGGAGAACGAACTCGACGAGATAGCGGAGGGCAAACGCGAATACGAAAAAACGATGAGATCGTTTTATGGCCCTTTTACGAAAGCCGTGAAGAGTAAGGCCAAAATACCGAAGATCACCGGCATGGGCAACGCGCCGGCCGAATTCCCCTGCCCGATCTGCGGCGGCGAGATGGAATACAAACTCTCGCGCACCGGCCGATTCATGAGTTGCAAAAAATTCCCCGAGTGCCTCGGCGCGCGCAAGGAAGACGGCAGCGAGATAGCTCCGCCCAAAGAGATAGGCGAGCTGTGCCCCACCTGCGGTACCGGCCAATTAATAGAACGTGAAGGACGCTACGGTCGCTTTATCGCTTGCAGCAATTATCCCAAATGCAAATTTGTGAAGAAAGATCCCGTCGAGGAGGCCAAGGGCAAGACCGGCGTGCAGTGCCCCGTGTGCGGCAAAGGAGAGATGGTGGAACGCCGAGGCCGCTTCGGCGTCTTCTATGCGTGCTCGAGCTATCCCGACTGCAAAAACACCATCAAAGCCCGGCCGACCGGCGCACTTTGCAAGCTCTGCGGTTCGCTGATGATGCTCGGAACGAAAACTATTCCTGAACGATGCAGCAAGAAAACTTGTCCAAACCATAATCCACACAAGCTCGAGGGCGCGAAAAAGAAATAGGGACCACCACCGTGGTCCCTTTTGCTATCTAATGTCCGGACGATCACCCATCCAGGGCTCCCACGGCTTATCTATCCCGCGTTCTTTTTTCCACGGATCCCAGGATTGCTCGCGAGCCCTTTTGTCGGCTTCCGCTCGCCTCTCTTCTTCCTCGGCATACTTCTGCCACTCGTAGAGCGCGCGATTGGTGCGCTCGTGCTCCGGCAGATCCTTTGGCTGTGCATCGAGGAACGCATCGAACGGTTTCTTTCCGTTCAGCTTTTTCATGCGATCTTCTCCTTTGAAGGCGCGTCCAGACTTTGGACCACTTCGTCGAGGCTATCTGCACTCACTTTCGAGACGCACGTAGAACCACATGCCGGACATTTGCGATTCTTGCCCTCCAGCTCGAAAAAGATCGGCTGGCTGTCCGGGTGCTTCGAGTCGCAGCACATGTATTTCGGCTTTGCCATCGAACTACCCCGATTTTGAGAGTTAGCTAATGGGCAGTATTATCCTATATATGTCAACAGTCAACCCCCGCCAACTTCTAGAGATACTCGAGGGCATGCCGAGCAAGACGGAGGCGGATATAGAGCTGGTCAAAAAGGCCTATGAGTTCTCTCAAGAGGCGCACAAAGACCAGAAGCGCTACTCTGGCAACCCCTATTTCACTCATCCCGCGGAGGTCGGGTTCCTGCTCGCCACCGCCGGCCTCGATCCGGCAACCATCGCGGCAGGCCTTTTGCACGACACAATAGAGGACGCCGGCGTGAAGGCCGAAACCATCAAAGAGCTCTTCGGCTCTGAAGTGCTCTCGCTCATCGATGGCGTAACCAAGCTCGGCGTACTGCGCTACCGCGGCATGGAGCGGCACACAGAATCGCTGCGCAAACTTTTTGCCGCGACCGCCAAAGACATCCGCGTGCTCATCATCAAACTGATGGATCGCCTGCACAACGCGCGCACGCTCGAATTCGTCCCCAACATCGAGAAACGCACGCGCATCGCGCTCGAGACGCTCGAGATATATGCGCCGATAGCCGACCGCCTCGGTATGAGCGTGGCCAAGCAGGAGCTCGAAGACGCGGCTTTCCCTTTCGCATATCCAAAAGAATATGAGAAAGTCCGCGAACTCCTCAAAGAGCGCAAAAAAGAGACCGACAGGCGATTGGAAAAAGTGGAAAAAGATCTGAAGCGCGATCTCGGTGAAGCGGGCATCCGGCATTTCCGCACGGAAGCGCGCGTGAAGGGTGTGTACTCGCTCTATCGCAAACTCGAGCGCAAGGGCTGGGACATCGACAAGATCTACGACATCATCGCGCTGCGTGTCATTTTTCCCGAGGTTGCGGATTGTTATTCAGCGCTCGGCATCATCCACGCACAGTGGCGTCCCGTGCCGGGTAAGATAAAAGACTATATCGCCTTCCCGAAGCCCAACGGCTATCAGTCGATACACACGACGGTGTACACGGGCGACGGTGGCGCTCTTGAAATTCAGATCCGCACGGAGGCACAACACCGCGAAGCACTCTTCGGCATCGCCTCGCACCTCAAATACAAAGAGGTGCAGAAGGGTGCTCGCAGCAAGCGCGGCGGATTGGACTGGGTGCGACAGTTCTTCCCGCGTATCGGCCGCGCTTCTCGCGAGATCTCGACGCGTGAGCGCAAAGGCACCATTCCCGATTGGGTCAAGGAACTCGCGCACGCACATCAGGAACTCGAGGCGTCCGACGAATATCTCGATACTCTCAAGGAAGATTTCTTTTCGCACCGCGTGTTCGTCTTCACCCCCAAGGGCGACGTCATCGACCTCCCTATCGACGCGACCCCGATAGATTTCGCATACGCCGTTCACTCCGACGTGGGCAACAAAATGTCGGGCGCGCGGGTCAATGGCAAAATGGTCTCGCTCGAGAGCACGCTGCACAACGGCGACATGGTGGAGGTGATCACGAAGTCCAACGCCAAACCTTCGCGCAAATGGCAGGAGATCGCCAAGACCAGCATGGCCAAAAAACACATCCGCGCCGCGCTTGCCGCGCAGGAAAAGAAATCCTAAATCCTAATATCTAAACACTAAACAAGCACCAAATCCAAAATTCCAAACTAAACGCTGCTGTTTTCGATTTTGAGCTTTCGATCATTTGATATTGTTTAGGATTTAGTGTTTAGTGCTTGGATTCACCCCACTCAATATGACCGACGCTCAAAACGGCCGAAAATACGACTTGGAAGATCGGACGCTGAATTTTGCGCGGAGGACCAATCAATATGTGCGCAGCTTACCTAAAGATGTTGCGAATGTTGAAAATGGAAGGCAGTTGGTTCGGTCAGCAGGCTCTGTCGGTGCTAATTATATTGAAGCTAATGAATCCCTAAGCAAGAAGGATTTTGCATTGAGAGTAAAGATTTCCAGAAAAGAAGCCAAGGAAAGTCGCTTCTGGCTCGAACTGACGCAACCCTCAAGCACTTCCGAAAAGGAGCGATTGGCATTGATACAAGAAGCCACCGAGCTCATGAGGATTTTTGGAGCAATTCTCGAGAAAGTCAAATAGAATTTGTTACTTTTGGTCTCTTTTTAGATGTCGGGCCTTTCCATTTCCCCCTTGCGCGCAGGAAAAAAGACTTAAAATAAAAAGCTGCAGTTTTCCTGCAGCTATTCGAATTGCACCTTCAAGCTCTTGAACTTGAACGGGCTTTCGTTGTTGAATCCTCTGAAGACGATAAAGTGCAAATGATCTCGGTCGGTCCATCCCGTTTTTCCAACGAGCGCGATGGGCTGTCCTTTTTGGACATTCATCCCAACGCACAAACCACTCGCGCGCACCGAAGATTTTGCCAAGTGACAGTACTGACTATACTCGCCGTTGACGTGAGCCAATGTGAGGTAGTTAAGATCTTCAACAAAGTCGGGAGTGGGGCCCCATGTGCTAGAGTGCTCGTACACTTCAACGACTCGGCCGTCGAGTGCGGCAAAAACGGGCGTACCGTCCAGTACAAGAAAGTCTACCGCATGCCGATACGGCCCCCTATGCGATTCGGGACTTGTGGTGCACACATATCCGCCGAGCATATAGACCCGTTCGGAAGAGATATCGTGGGCAAGCAAATCGCCGATAGTTTTGGCTTCTTGCGGCTCTACTGATAGTGGCCAACCATACTGATTCTTGGTCGGCTCATCGTCCCAAAACGAACGGGTAGACCAGCGTTCGAGCGCTTCCAGACTCATTTATCACCTCTTTCCTGCAACGCAGTCTAACTCAAGGAGAGCCACGGGAAAAGCCTGCCTTGCCGCGCAGGAGAAAAAAGCTTAGGCTTCTCCGTAGATCTCAACAAGGAGCTGAAGGATGAAGAGAATTCTTGCCGCACTTTTGAGTACAGTATTTTTTTGTTGCATGGCTCATGCCCAAACTTCGATCGGATTCGACAAATGGGTCGAGGATGTCGTTGTGCGATCAGAGCTTGCAGTTAATGCAAGAGATGGTCAGCCCATGGTCATTGTTCACGTAAACAGTGGTTGGCAAAAAGGATCCGCACTCTTTCGTATCTACCTGCCGCAACACGTAGGCTGTACAATATATCGATCGCAAACAAGCGAAGTTCGGGCCACATTCAGACGATTCCATGCGCTGGTATATCGTACTGCCCTCGACGAAGAAGAACTTGTCGACCGCCAAGACAGTGGCGGCAGCATGGCCACTATGTGCGATGAATATTTTCTTTGGCATGGATGGGTTCCACGAAATTAGAGCTCAGTAAGGCCCCCATGGGGCCTTTTCCTTCGCGCCGCCTTTGCACCGCAGGAGAAGAAGATGTAGATTACCCCCAGTTCGCAACAGGAGATGTCAAATGGCTAGAAAGAAGCTGCGAAGGACATTCGAGGTGCGTATGGGCTTGTCGTGTCACATCCTTCAGGCCACGAACCGAAGAGAAGCTCGTAAGCAGGCGAAGGCCATCGTTGAACAGGCAAGGAGAACCGGCTATACAGGCGATCTCGGCGGTGGATATGCGACGCTGCAGGAAATTTACGACGTTGAAACATTCCTCGTTCATGAACACCTATCGGTCGAAGCAATTTGCGCCAAAATTGCGGAAAGAAACGCGAAGGTTTGACACAGGGCCCGACATTGTCGGGCTTTTTTGTTGCTGCGCTTGCCGCGCGGCCACGTGGTCTGCTTGTCGAACCAGAAAAAAAGATATAGATTTCTATAAGTTGCATCAAACGGAGATGTTCGATGAAAACGGTGCTTGGAATATTGGCTGCAACATTCCTGTTTGCCGCGCCGGTTCGCGCTGCCGATTACAGCGGATTTTATGACTGGTACGATCAGGTCTTCGTTCAGTCAGACTTACTTAGCGCTTGGCGAAATGATGCCCGGATCATGGTTATTCGCGTTGAAAACGCGTGGGGCGATCACGCAGTGCCACAGGCATATCGGCACTGGTTGCCTATCTACCATGCCTGCACGGCATACGCCGAGGAGATCGAGAACGCCCACAAAGATGGCGTCACCGGATTTGAAGTCGTTGTAGTTCTCAACGCCCGCGGTGCCACCATGCACGATCCGACATTTGCATGGGTTCCGACCGACGTAGCGCGATGTGAAGAAACATTGTCCACCATCCGCCAACAAGTCACTGGCCAGTGATCCCTAGAGCCCGACGATCGTCGGGCCTTTTCTTTTAGACGGACGGAGAAATTTCTCCTCATCCGCAACGCCCGCCGGCAGGAAAAGAAATCATAAAAAGATGAAGACCCGCTCCTTGTAGGAAACGGGTCTTAGAACACGTGGCTGCGATCAGCCGGGCGGTCCGCTCATCACGAACTCACCATAGCAATACGGCGGCTGCGGAATTTTCGGGCCACCGAGCTCCGAACTGGTACATGGACCAATGTGCCGCGGCTCGTGTAGAAAGATGACACCGTTTGCAGCCATGACGGCCGCAAAAGCTACCGTTAGCACGACGTAAATATGGGTCATTTTGCCCTCCCGAGCAACGTGTGGTGTGAACTGGCTATCCTTGTTGCATTATAAACTATAATAGTTTTTTGTCAAGGCACCTTATACAGAAAAATTGCTGATGGAATAGAGGTCGTCGTCCGTCTTATCGGGAGTGGGGACTTTCGGCGATTCCGCAGGATCTTCGGTAGGCTTGAGCTTGGGTGTTTCACGCGGATCTTGCTTGGGCGGCGTCGGCGGCATTTGGCCGGCATGATGCGCAAGTATTTTGCGAATGTGCACCAGATCGTCCACCGAGAAGAAATCGATGAGGACTTTGCCGCCTTGGTCTTTCTTTTCAATACGTACGCGTGTGCCGAGCTTTTCGGTGAGTTCGCGTTCAAGTAAAAGGAGCTCGGGTGTGAGGTCGGTTTTTCTAACCTTCTCCGTGGCTATTCTGCGCGCCACCTGTTCCGCATCGCGCACGGTAAGTTTGCGAGTAACAATTTCAGTGAACAAAGTTTTTTGCTCCTCCGGCTTGTCTATGAGCATAAGCAGCGGGCGGGTATGGCCCTCGTTGATATCGCCGGTAGCAAGCGCGTCGCGCATCTCCTGTGGCAAAAGCAGTATGCGAAGCGTATTGGATACGTATTCGCGGCTTTTGCCCACTCGTTTGCCTATCTCCACATGCTTGAGACCGAATTCATTGGCCAATCTCTCAAATGCGATCGCACGATCGATGGGATTAAGATCCTCGCGCTGCAAATTTTCGATTATCGCGAGTTCAAGCTTCATCCGATCGTCGTCCTCGCCGTGGCGGATAACGACCGGCACCTGCGCAATTCCGGCAAGCTTGGCGGCGCGCAAACGCCGCTCGCCTGCTATCAATTCGTATTCGACAAAGATCCCCTTCTCCGGCTGCTCTATCTCCTTGCGCGTGACCGTGAGCGGCTGGAGCACACCATACGCACGGATGGACTCCGCAAGCGATTGTAAAGCCCCTTCATCAAATACCTTGCGTGGCTGAAAAGGGTTGGGCTTTATCCTCTCTACCTCCACCCAAAAAATCGAATCACTCTGATACGGACTACTCATAAGTAAATTATATCATTTAACGAAAAAGAGCGGTTATCCGCTCTCATAGTTTCTTTGCAATGTGCACTACCCATCCGGCCATGGCCGTCAGGCCAGAGAAGACGAAATGGACGATGCCCCAGATTCCCATGCCGAGGAATATCGTGGCGACAGGATTTTGGATCAAAAGATACAGACCAATGCTTATTGAAAGAGCGATGAGGATGCTCCAACAAAGAGCAATACGGCCTGGTTTCGAAACCAAGCATAATTCTGACATCTCTTCCTCCACTGCTTGCAACTATATCACCTTGATTGTGCCGGAGGAGGGACTCGAACCCTCACGAGTTGCCTCGTACGATTTTGAGTCGTATGCGTCTGCCATTCCGCCACTCCGGCATCGTTCTCGGAATCATACGGTTTTTCGCCCAAATATCCAATACCGTGTCTTTTCGACAAGCCGGTAAATGAGCATCGCGAGCTGGCGGAAGCCCGGCAGGCTGCCGATCTTGGCGAGCCATTTCAAGTGCGGGTATTCGGCGAAGATGCGCAAAATGGCATCGGCACCTTTGTACATCTTGCCGGTTTCATCCACCACGTGCACATCGTGCATCGCTTCGTCCATCGCCATGTCGCCGAGCGTTCCCGCTTTGTGAATGTCCTTCAGTTCGAACGTACTTTCCTTCTGCGAGGCATCAACCTTGTCGGCTAATCCGGCACACAAGTTGCACAGACCGTCGTAATAGATGGCAATTTTTTGCCGCTTGCCTTGCTCGCCCATTCGATTATTGTATCTCAACATGCAGAAGGAGAAATTAATAGTCATCGTAGGCCCCACAGCCTCCGGCAAAAGCGCGCTCGCCGTGGAACTGGCGCGGAAATTCAGCGGCGAGATAATCTCCGCCGATTCGCGACAGGTATACCGTGGGCTCAATGTCGGCACCGGCAAGATAACCAAGCGTGAGATGCGCGGCGTGCCGCACCACCTCCTCGACGTGACGTCGCCCAAGCGCCCCTTCTCCGCTTCAGATTTCGTCCGATTGGCTTCCAAAGTTCATTCAAACACTTTGCAAAACACTAGAATGACAATTCTTGTCGGAGGGACGGGATATTATATTGATTCTTTTGTAGGACGTATTGTTCTGCCCGATGTTCCGCCTAATGAAAAGTTGCGTGCGCAGCTTGAGAAAAAGTCACTTGGTCAGCTTTTCGACCTATTGAAAAAGTGCGACCCGAAGCGCGCCTCACTGATGGATACTCCGAGCGAGCGCGGCAACAGACGCCGCCTTATCCGAGCACTTGAGATCGCAGACGGACACGGCTCAGTCTCCACTATCGACCTACGAGGTCGATATGATGTGCTTTGGATAGGTGTCCGACCATCAATGGAGCAGCTGGAGAAAAATATTTCAGTGCGCCTGCTCGCGCGCATCAAGCAAGGAATGATCACTGAGGCCAAACAGCTTCATGCCGGCGGTTTGTCGTACAAACGCATGGAAGAACTCGGGCTTGAATACCGCTCACTTGCTCGGTATCTGCGGGGCAAAATATCGAAGCAAGAGATGGTCGAAGAGCTCAAGCGCGACATTTGCCGGTATTCTAAAAAGCAGCTTATGTATTGGAAACGCAATTCCGACATCAAGTGGTTTGATCCTTCGCAAAAGAGCGTTATCGCAAAATTGATTCGGGCGTGGCTTTGAATTAGAGTGGCGAGAGGTAGAGGAGATCGGAATGACACAGGATTGGATAACGGACTTCGATGCTGCGTGGTGCACGCGACAGATCGCGCGATACGACGGCATCTCGCTACCAAATGCCCTTACCGCGCAGACGAGAGAGCTTCTGCTGGCAGAGCTCGAGCAGTCGGTCTTGGAGGAACAGCCGAGGGAATACGGTAAGTACGCGACGAAGCAGTCATTTTCTGCCGTGAGCTCGTTCGCGCCCGAGAGCAAATTCTTGAAGGTCAAGGAGCTGCTCCAGAACCACCTCGCCAAGAAATTTGGCGCGGTGCGTCCCTGTCCGCTCGTAAAGGAACTTAAATTTACTGACCTCGTGGTCCAGCGGTATCCCGCCGGCCCCGTCGGCATTTCGCCGCATCGCGATGGCAAAGGATATATCAATCTGATCGCCGTCTTCGTGCTCGAAGGCGAGGGACGTTTCTGCTTTTGCGATGACCGCGAGGGTACGGATCCGCGGGCGATAGTCCATGAACCCGGTGACCTTATCCTCATGCGCGGCGCGGGCTTCCTCGGCTCGGACATTCAGCCGTTCCATTTCGTCGACAAAATCACAAAGCGGCGCACCACATTTGCTCTTCGTCAGCGATAATTTCCTAGCGGCGGTTTATCCGCCGCTTTTGTTGCCGATACAGCTGTATAATTATCGGATACATGCAAAAAAGACAGTATCTGCCGCATTTGCTTAAGGATTTTTCTATAGTGCTCGTCGGCATACTTCTTGCGATAGTTTTGGTCAAGACAGGGGCACTACAGCAACTGCTTGTGGTGACGCAGGGTGCGGTCTGGTTCGCGAGTTTTTTGGCGGGTATATTCCTCTCATCCTCGCTGACCATAGCGATCGCGGCGCTTGCGCTGGTTCAGCTGTCGCAGCATGCTTCGCCTTTCGCCATCGCAATCATCGGCTCGGCGGGAGCAGTCGTCGGCGACGTATTCGTCTTCCTTTTCATCCGCGACACGCTCGGGGGCGATGTCGCCGGATACATGAAGGAGAGAAAATACAAAAAGGTCATCCGGCTCTTTCATCTCAACTCTATAAAATGGCTCGCCCTCATCGTCGGAGTCATTTCCATTGCGCTGCCCATACCCGACGAATTCGGCCTCACCATACTGAGTCTCTCAAAAGTGAGAACAATGTGGATACTTCCGCTCTCGTTCATCACTACGTTCATCGAGATCTTGACCATCATTTCGATCTCGAAAGTGCTCTGATGCGTAGGATCGTTAAAAATGTACCGTCTGCGGCGAGCCTAATCCGGTGACATAATCATAGTGCTTGCGCGCGGTGCAGAGGAAGCCGCAATCGCCATTCTGACCGCTCGTGATGTCGCGGAAATAATCGTGATGATCTACGCCGGCTTTGTCGGCATAGATGGCATCGAGCGAAATGCCGCTGCCGAGTGCGGCTATGGCAGCCCACTGCGGCGCGCCGGCTGAAGTGCCACCGACTTGCCGCCATACACCGTGCCGCACAATGGGAAAACCGCTCCGTGGATCGGCGTTGTACGAGACGTCGGGAATCGCGCGCATGCCGCCGCTTTTGGCAATAGAGAAATCCTTTTGGAATGGCGGCGTTTTTTCAAAAGCTGAGACTCCTCCACCACTTCCATCCCACGCTGTTTCGGAAATAAACTCACCTGACTTGAGTGCAAGGGAAGTGCCACCGACGCCGATGACGCTCGGCGAAGAGGCCGGCCACGAAGCGCCTGTGCCATTATCACCCGAGGACGCAAAAAATACCGCGCCGGAGGAACTTTTGAAATGCGAGTCGAGCGATAATTCTTCCGGAAATTCGCCGCCGCCCCAGCTCATTGAAATAGAGACGACATCCTGCCGGCCTGCAGCATAATCCACCGCCTTAAGCAGGTTCGCGCCTGAAGGCGTTTTCGCTTCGACAAGCAGGATCTTGGCATTAGGTGCAATGGCATGCGCCCATTCCACGTCGAGCGTCGTTTCCATCGCCCAGCCGCTGTTCGGCTTTGTCGCCGAACTTATCAAATGTTTTTCAAAGCAGCTATTCTTGGTCGTGCACGCCGGCAAATTGAATGCCTTGCTGAAATCGTTGAGATCAGTCTCTATCGTTGTGTCATCGTATGCGCCGATGATGGCGACAGTACCCTTTCCCCCCGTTTGTGGTAGATCGTAGATCTTTTTTATAAGGTCTGGTGTCATCCCTTTCGGCACTCTGCTTGCCTTGCCAAAGATATGTATCGGCGGATGTGCGCGGAAATCGGAAAAGTGATACGCGGCTTCTACGGGCGCGGCAGAAAGCCACATTAGTAGAATAGCCGCGATGACCCCGAGCCGCTGCATGCGCGGCAGTATGCACGAACAGGGCGGTTGCATTCAAGGCAAAATTCCCTTATAGTGCACCGGCATGTCCCAAGATCAATCCCGACGTAAAGTCGGGACCCCGACCGCAAAGCGCGTCGGGGCTCATGCTAAAAAACAAATTCTAGTATGTCTCAAGATCAATTGATCAAACTCGCCTGCACCAAGTGCAATCGCACCAATTATTGGACGCGCAAGAACAAGAAGCTCGTTACGCGCAAGATCGAGCTCAAAAAGTGGTGCAAATGGTGCCGGGCGCAAACTAAACACAAAGAAGCTAAAAAGTAGCCTTTGAGCTTCTGCTCTCTGGTTTTATACTCAGTCGCGAGGGCGATTAGTTAAATGGTATAACTGCGGTCTCCAAAACCGCCGTCGGGGGTTCGATTCCCTCATCGCCCGCAAAAAATTGGCCACCTTTTCAGATGGCCGAAATCTTCTGCAACTGTAATTGCTGCTCAGCGATAGCGAGTGTTTGCCCACAATCCGCCCGCCACAATGATGACTCCGAGGAGGATAACCCCTGGCCACCCAGCGATCAGATAGGC
>CAZHOB010000027.1:0-21293 GCA_964534465.1 uncultured Candidatus Saccharibacteria bacterium | reverse complement strand
CCGGCTCCGGCTCCGGCTCCGGCTCCGGCACCGACGCCAGCTGACACTTCCACAACCACGGAAACGACGCCGCAAGCGACTTCAACTTCTCAATAATATGGACAACGATCGCCACATAATCGATCTCAAAAAGCCACATTCAGCCCCACTCCCTCTTCCGGTCCAAAACCTAGAGGCGACGCCTCTAGGTTTTACGATAGTGGGGATGGTCAAAAAAAGGTTGATCATTGTTGGCTTCTTGGTGGGCCTCGCGGTCACTATTTATTTGTTCTCGCACAAGCCAAGCGCGCCGACCGCGCCGCTGTTGCAGCCGGCTGCAAGTCAGACCTCGGCTGGACCAGTCTCCGGCGACATCGTCGCAAAAGTGGGGAAGCTCATGCTCTTGCCGCAAGGCGAAGTGCCGACCATCGCTCTCGTCAAAGACCTTGCGCCCCTGAAGGGTCAAGTGTTTTTTGCCAATGCCAAGCTCGGCGATGTGGTCTTGATGTACGGGAAGGCACAGCGCGCCATCCTCTACCGCCCGTCCGCCGACAAAATAATCGAAGTCGGCCCGATCACTACCCATTAATATGACAAGTATTCACCCCCATGTTCCTGTTGTGAAAGCTAAGCTTGCACAACGAACACATGAGATTAGTAATTTGTCAAAAAAGGTCGTTGCCTCACTGCTCGCTCTATTAATGGGAAGTTTGCCCGCGCCGTACGTCTTTGCCGATAATTATACGAGCACGCATTTTGTCGGAGCAGGTGCGCAGGTGAGTGATTCGGGAGGATACGGCACGTCGACCGGTTTTTCATCGGTCTCTGAGGTGGGGCAGCAGTCGACCGGTGAATCGACAAGCACAAGTTTTACCGTAGACGCTGGAGGGCTCTATTACAGTTCGTCGCCGACGTCCACAGTGAGTCAGAATTGGCGTTGGTACAGCGACGAAAATCATGAGACACCAACGACCGCGCTTGCGGATGAAAACGTCGCCGCGTCGAATATCGATACCAATGTGCCGATGAAATTACGCGTCACCGTCCATGATCTTACCGGTGTGAGTTCAAATGCCGTCAAATACAGATTGCAGTACTCGACCAATTCGGATTTTTCGGGCGGCGGCACGAATGTCGTTGATATCGGTTCGTGTGATGGCTCTTCGACGTGGTGTTATGCCGACGGCGTTGATACCGACAACGCCGTGATATCGACAGCGACACTTTCCGACGCCGACAGCTGTGTTGCATCCGCGGGCAATGGCTGCGGCACCCACAATGAATCCGGCACGGCGGTCGGAAGCAATACACAAGTGGGCGGCGCCGCCACGGAATACGAATTCACCGTGAAAGCCGTGGCGACCATTCCCGGTCAGGTCTATTTCTTCCGCCTTCTCGACGTCGGCAGCTCGATAGGCGTACCGAGCAACGACGGCAATTCATTTCCCTCACTCGTCATGGGCGGCGGTGTTCTGTCGTTCTCCATCGACGGGCTTCCCACAGCCACGAGCACGGAGGGAGTTACTACCAATATAGAGACGACTGCGGACAGCATACCCTTCGGCACGCTACCCATCGGCTCTTCGATCATCGGCGCGCAGCGCCTCTCCGTCTCTACCAACGCAGGCTCCTATGAGATCTACACATTCCAGGATCAGGCGCTCATCGGCAACAGTGGCCAGACCATTTCGGGCGTCACCGGCACCAATTCCTCGCCCTCCGGTTGGTCGAGCGGATGTACGGCTGGGCAGCCGGGCTGTTTCGGGTACCACGCGGGCAAGGACGTGCTCTCGGGAGGTTCGACCCGTTTTGCCGCAGATGATACCTACGCCCAGTTCACCGGCGCCCCGAGCGAAGTGGGCTACGGCACATCGGTACTCAATGGAACGACGACCGACATGGTCTACCGCGTGCAGGTGCGCGACGTGCAGGACGCCGGCGATTACAGCAGCAACATCGTCTATGTCATCGTGCCGGTCTTTTAAATGTGAATAACCCCCAAAAAACTTTTTATATCCCGTATGATTAAGAGCACAATGCACCGAAGGAAACATTTCCTCTTCGCGGGGATGATGGCGGTTTTGCTGTGTTCGCCGCTGTTTGCATTTGCTGATGAACTTTCGGTGTCGCCCGTCCTTTTCGACGAAAAAGGGAAGCAGCGTGACATCATCAAAGAATCCATTCACATCATCAACACGAGTAATCACAAACTGTACATCTACCCCTCGGTCAACAACGTGAATCCTCAGGATGGACAGCAGCCGTTCGAGCAGACGACCAACGGCAGCGACATCGTCAACTCGCTCGCCAATTGGATAGAACTCTCGCGCGGCGTCATCGAGCTCTCTCCCGCGGAAGAACGCGACATCCCGCTCGTTATCCATGTCGATCAAAACGCCGTCCCCGGCCTCTATCATGTGAATATTTCTCTCGGGAAGGGCAACACGCGCGATGAGGCAGAGAAAGTGACGATCGCCACCGTGACCATCAATGTCGAAGTGCAGGCCGATATCAAAGAGCTCATGCAGCTCAATAAATTCGTCACTGACAACGTCTATTTTTCCGGCGATGACATTCTCTTCAAATATCAACTGCAAAATATCGGCAATCAGGACCTGCAGCCATCCGGCGAGATCACCGTGTACGACAGCAAAGGCAAGGAAGTTGCGGCGCTTGAGGTAAATAAGGAGGGTAAGGCGATATCGCCCGATCAAATAGGACAGCTTGCCTCCGTGTGGGCCGCTGCGAACGGATTCGGCAAATACAAAGCGCTCCTCAATGTCGATTATGGTCGCTCACAAGTCGCTTCCGTGCAAGACACCGTCTTCTTTTGGATAATTCCGTGGAAACAGCTGGTCCTGCTTTTTACCGTTTGTCTCGGCGCCATCGTTGCGTTCGCCATTTATTTCCACAAACGATTCGAACGCTCGCACAATGCGCGCCTCGTGCTCGCGGCCGGTGCCGCCGGCATTCCGCTTCTGAATCTGCCGCAAGCCACAATGCCGCACGTGATGACGAGGCCTCCGGAGCCCCCGCCGGTCGATAATTCTCCGGGCATATTCGCCCGCTTGCTCAAGATCGCGCTGCGGATCGGACTTGTCCCCTTCGTGTTCCCGCTGTCGGTATGGAAAACATGGCGAAGCCGACCCCAAAAGAGAGTCGCGCCGATACCCGACGCTCCGGTGCAACACTCGCCCTCGCCACTTATGCATCGAGCGGCACAATCTGCGGCGCCCACGATGCCCCCGCGACCGTTGCACCCGAAACCCGTTACTTTGCGCGATACGTTGGAATCCGAGCATCGCGACCTGCATTCAAAAGTGATAGACCTCTCGGATCACAAGACGCACGATCCGAACAAGATCCATACGACCGACGATCACGTCATCAATCTAAAGGACCTATGAAAAATTTGCTGAAATTCGCGAGCTGCCTCGTTGCGGGGCCCCAGCGTCGCCGTCACCGTACTTCCAGTACGGCTCCGTCGCCGCTCTCCCCGCGCCTCGCATCTCATCGATTTTCAGCAAATTTATGACCAAGAGTATTGGAGTGCGCGGATGGGCAGGACTGCTCGCACCCTTCTTGCTGCTGCTCGCGCTCGCTCTTGGAGCGTCACACGCCTTTGCGCAGCAAGATTCAATATCAGTTACCATCACGCCCCCCAAGATAGACCTCAGCATCAGCCCCGGTGAGTCGTGGTCGACCAATCTCAAGGTGGTCAACAATAATGGCGCTGACGTTACGTACTACACCGAGATCATGAACTTCGAGGCCCAGGGTGAGGCAGGCACCGGCAAAATGACGCCCATCGTAAATGAGTCCCCGAGCGAGCGCGCCGTATCGCTTGCGGGATGGATAGACATGAGTCCCGATCCGATCACCATTCCCGCGCACGCGAGCGGTCAAATTCCTTTTACGGTGCACGTTCCGCAAAACGCCGAACCGGGCGGACATTACGCGGCCATTCTCGTCGGCACGCAGCCGGTCAAGCCCAATGGCAACGGCGGCGCCGTCGTCGGTGTATCGAGCTATGTCTCCTCGCTTATTTTTGTAAAAGTGAAAGGCGATGTCGTTGAGAAGGGAAGGATCCGCGAATTCACGACCGACAAAGATCTTTACCAAACGCCGGAGGCAAAATTCCTCGTGCGTTTCGAAAATATCGGCAATACGCATCTTTTGCCGCGCGGAAATATTTCCATTTTCAACATGTGGGGACAGCGGCGAGGTACTGTTGCGATCAACGACGACAACAGCGATTTCGGAAATGTGCTGCCCAAAAGCATTCGCCGATTCGAGTTCGTGTGGAAGGGTGAAGATAGTCCTTTCGATATCGGTAGATACAGCGCGGTCGTGACTCTCGCGTTCGGCGACGAGGACAAGCAGAACATTTCTGCCGTTACGTATTTCTGGGTGGTCCCTGTCGTCCCTGTCGCGGGCACGCTCGGTGCGACTATTCTATTTATTACGCTCATCACGTGGTTCATCCGCCGGTACATACGCCGCGCGCTCTTGCTTGAACGCCAAAAGTACCATCTTGATCTGCCACACATCGTGCCACCGCAGGCACAGGTCAATCAGGTGCCGATGATGAAGGTGCTCGTCGAGCCGCTCAAAGAAAGTGTCGTAGATCTGCGTTCCATAGGCAAAAGTTACGATGCCCTGAGGCACAAACCGGGCTCCATTACGCAGCCCGTGGAGCCATTGACTACCGGAGAATTTGTATCCAGATACAAGATATTTTTCCTCTTTATTTTGGTCCTTTTTGCGGGGGTGGTAGGCGGTACGTGGTACTGGCATAAGGCTACGGTGGAGAGCCGTTCTTTCCAGATAACCAACATCTCCATCCATGAGGAAAAGGTACCGCAATGAAATGGACAAAGGACAGGGACATTTCTCGGACAACCGAGCTCGGCGCAGTTATCCACACAGGGTTCCTAATTATTCCGCTTCAGCGCTGTATAATTTCAGTAAAGCTTAATAAGACATTTATTAATTAGGACAAAAAATTTAGTCCACTATGCAATTTTTTGCAGAAAGCCGCAAGCCGTACACGTTCGACCTGAGGTCACAAATTGCTCTTGTCCTAACCATCGCTCTTCTCCTCTGGCTGACCGGCGCCCCCAACTTCTTCCGCCACGCAAATGCGGCCAACGTCACCTCCTTCAGTGATACGCTTTCTGACTCACGCCCCAGCACCGCAGCATCTTCTACGCTTCGATTCACTACGCAAAATATTTGGTCTGTCGGCGCCACGACCACAGTCAGTTTTGATCCTGGTACTGGGTCCTTTACACAAGCTTTTACGGCCGCCACATCGGCCGAATATTCATTGAACGCGGGCGGCACATATTATCAGGTCGTGAATGACTGCAACCTAGGCTCTGCTCCCAAGGTCTTACTAAAGGGCACCAATTTCAGTTCGGCGACCAATGCGCTTAACTATCAAATTTGCCCGGGCAGCTCGGCGATATCAGCCTCTACTATTATCGTTCTTGCGGTCGGCACATCGTCCGGCAATGTTCTTACAAACCCAGCAACGGCTGGTCAGTCGTATGTTGTAAGGCTCGGCGGGTCCTCGGGTATCTCGGGTGATACTCGTGTGGCGATCGTCAATGGCGTTACCGTCACGGCTTCCGTGGACACGTCATTTACATTCACAGTTGCAGGAATGGCGACTACCACCACAGTCAATGGGACTACGACCACTATCGGGACTACCGCCACATTAATTCCATTCACTCATAATGGCGGATCTCTTCAGGTCGGATTTGAAGAAGTGGGTTCGCAAAGACTCAATGTATCTACGAATGCCACGCACGGATACTTGGTCACTGTGCATGAGACCCAGCACCTCACTGACAGCTCCGGCGACGACATAGACCAGTTCAAGGATGGATCCAACACGTCTGCTCCTACGGCATGGGCAGCACCTACCAACACGATCGCGGGAGGAGAAAATACGTACGGTCACTTTGGTCTCACGACATCTGATTCCGATAATGCCGGACTTGGCACACCGGGATTTGCAGCCTTCGGGTCAAATAACTTCGTAGGAGATTTCTATTCAACGACTACACGCGGTGTTCTTTACAACGACGGGCCTACTGATGGTGTTTTGGACAATGCCGCATCCACGACCGTGGGCTACGCCATCCAGATCGGTTCCCTCCAGCAAGCAGGTAACGACTACAACACTACGCTCGTATACGTCGCGACCCCGACATTCTAAAGCTTACCGTTGACGATCCTCTCATGTATGAAGCGGGCTTGCCCGCCGGAGCCTTGTCTGCCCGTCGTAGCCTTGGCGAAGTCGGGGCGAAGGCGGGGTGTGGCGTTTTCGATACCTGTGGTACAGTGGCTCCATAGCCACTTATTAAGGATATGAGAAGCTATTACGGCGCGATAGCACTTGTTTCCACACTTCTATCGGGTGGTTTTATTTTGTTGAACGCCTCATTTGCAGCAGCGCAAAATACCGCAGGCCTTGAGATCAAACCCGCCATCATTGAAGACAGGGCGCAGCCGGGCAGCGTTTACTCCTTTACTTTGAAAGTTAAGAATTTGTCGGATACCAAGCAGACGTTTTACTTGGGAGCGCAGGATATAAAAGGACTTAGCGATTCGGGAAATCCGATATTTTCCGATGAAAACACGCCGACCGAATACGAATTAAGCACATGGATAAAAGAGCCTGCGGAGGCTGTTACTTTCGAGGGTGGCGAGCAAAAGACGCTCAAATACAGCTTACAAGTGCCGGCGAATGCTTCTCCCGGCTCCCACTTCGGCAGTATCTACTTTGACATCCGACCGCCTACACAGAGGACCAATTCGGCTGGCGTAGGATACCGTATCGGCGCGGTCATCAGTTTGCGTATTGCGGGTAATGTCGTAGAGGAAGCGCAGCTGCGGGAATTTTCTACAGACAAGCTTATCTATGGAGTGCCGCACATCACTTTTAAGTCCAAGGTGGATAATCTGGGCAATGATCTTCTCAGACCCCATGGCGTGATAAATATCACAGACATGTGGGGGAGAGACACTGCTGTGGTGCCGGTCAATGACACGGGCGCGCCGGTGTTTCCGGGTGCCGATAGGTCATACAAAACGGTGTGGGACGGCAGCAGCTTCGCATTTGGGCGCTATCAGGCGGTATTGAGCTTGTCGTACGGCGATGAAGCCAAGAAAACCATCTCGCAGATCACTTCCTTCTGGGTATTGCCGCTTAAGCCCATACTTATAGTACTTGGTGTCTTTGTCGGTCTCATTTTGGCGCTCTATTTGTTCGTAAAGTCATATATACGCAAGAAGCTGCGTGACATGGGCGTATCGCCGCGCGGAGCCGATCCCATGTATCAGGCGCAGCGATATGCGAAGCCGGTCTCGCGCGCCACGACCATAATGTTCGCGGTGCTCATCTTTTCAATAGCATTCCTTCTCTTCTTGCTATACTTATTCGCATAGATGTCCAAAAAGAGAATGCAAAAAGTGAGCACCTTTAATGCCGCCTGCTTTGTGCTCGCCGCAGTACTCTTCTCGTATTCCATCCTCTCTGAAGCGCCGGAAAAGCTTGCTTCGAGCTCCTCATCTATGCTCGCGGACGCGCTCGTCAGCATCTCCGCGTCGGTCGCACCCAATCCCGACAACACCGTCGCTGCTGAATTGCAAAAGAAGCAGGACGAGCTCGACGTGCGTCAGAAAAATATCGATATTCTCGAGAAGCGGGCGACGACCGTCAATGCCTACGCGCTTTATAGTTTTCTCATATCCATCGCCCTGTTCATCCTCGTGGCATTCAACTACTTCTTCGATTGGCGAAGGGCGCGTTTTGGCAGAATACAGGCGGCCTAGCCACAGATTTCCATGCAATAATTAAAGGGATGACTGTGCCGCGATCTGCAGTGGCGGTTTTGTGTGTACACGCACTTTTAATAGGCGTTGTTGCATGTGCGATCCCCAAGGTCGCCCACGCGGACATACTCACGTTCATAAGCGACACCATTGATGATTCTCGGCCCGCTACCTCGACCAACCACACGATCCAATTCACGACATCCGGTGCGATACCGGCCTCGGGAACGATAGTCATTACGCCGGAATTAGGCGCATTCAGTATTCCTGCAAGCATGGATTACGGGGATTTCGACCTCGCGACATCAAGTGGTAGTTCGTTTGCAGATAGGTCGCTCGCCGCATCGCAAAGTGCGGTCAACGACGGCGTCGCGGTGAATACCGGTACTGGTGTGATTACCCTCACGCTCAACTCCACCTATGGCATACCGGCCGGCGCGATCATTAGGATAAAGATGGGTACCAATGCCGTCGTGGGTCAAACCGGCGTGAATATGCCGTCCAATCCCTCAATAGCCGCTTCGTACCGCATTGATATCGAGACCAGAAACAACACCAATACGCGGCTGGCATTTGCAAAAACGATGATAGCTATCGTGAATCCTGTCGGCGTTACCGGCACACCGCCCAATAATCCCCCCATTCGCTTCAATGGACTGCCTTCGGGCATCATTCCTGCCAATAGTGGTCCCATTGAGGTCTCGCTCAACACTGACAAGATATCCACGTGCCGATACGCGACATCCACGGGCATTATGTACGACAATATGACCAACTCATTTACCGCGCTCGACGGCGGCCTTACGCATGTCGTCACTTTGACCGGATTCCAAAACTCGACCACGTACACCTATTACGCGCGCTGCAAAGATCAGTCCTTCAATACCAATCCCGACGATTTCGTCATTTCATTCACGCTCGGGGCGCCGTCGATAAGCAACAACTCTGTGGTCCACGAGGACCTCGGCAGGGGAGGCTCGGGTGATTTTCCCAACGGCGTCTCTACGCTCTATCTCTCCAGCATCACCATTTCCGGCCTCACATCGCCACACAGCACGGTGACAGTGCTCAAAGACGGCGTGACGAGCGGTACCACGCCGGCCGACGTGGATGGAATATTTTCGTATACTGTGACCCAGCTCGAGCGCGGCGCATATACCATACTTGCCTACAGCACCGACACGGCCGGTCGCAAATCGGCCACATATTCTTCCACGCTCTCGGTCACGCAAGGTACCAACAACGCCATCACCAATGTCGTATTGCCGCCCACGCTCGAAATAGTAACTAAGAACGTCGGATTGAATGACACCGTGCAGGTGGCCGGACAGACCACCCCCACCACTCTTGTCGAAATGCTCGTCACGCCGCAAGGTTCCGATACGGGTTCAAAAAAGTTCACCGCCTCATCCACCGTGAGCGGTCCTTGGGAAATTTCGTTCTCCTCCGGCGATTTCAGTGCCGGTACGTACGAAGTAAAGGCTCGCGCCGTAATCAACAAGAACGAATCGAGCGATTATAGCGGCGTGCAATTTTTGGGAATAGGGCAGAGCGCATCCGCGCCATCCGGCTCGTGCGACCTCAATGGTGACAGCAAGATCAATCTCGTCGACTTCTCTATCCTGCTCACGCACTGGAACACGACCGACGTAACGGGCGATTGCAATAGCGATGGACATGTCAATTTGGCAGACTTCTCGATCATGCTCTACAACTGGACCGGTTAGAATATGCGAAAAAATTCGCCGACTACATCGTTGCGGGGCCCAAGCGTGTTCGTCACCGTACAGGAAGTACGGCTCCGAACCCGCTTCACCCGCGCCTCGTATTCGGCGTTTTTTTCGCATATTCGAGCAGGCGGGGCTATGCTTTAATTATGTTCATGCGCTCAGACAAAATATTTCTAGGGATCAGTGTGATACTCATCATCGTGGCGGGGCTTTTTTCCTACGTCTTTTTCCGCGTGCCACAGCAGCAAAAGGACCCCTCAAAATTCACTCAATCGTACTCACTGGTGCTGAAAGATTACGACGGCAAGGATGTCCACATCTATGAATTCCGCCGCAAGGTGATGATCGCATACGCATGGGCTTCATGGTGCCCGTATTGCAAAGCCGAACTCGAGAATCTCGCAAAAGAGAAACAAAAATACGGCAACGACATTCTTATCGTGGCCGTCAATCGAGGTGAGTCGCTGCGCGATGCCAAAGCGTACACCGATGCTCTGCAGGGCGGCTCACAGCTCACATTCCTGCTCGACCCAGGCGACTCTTTCTTCAAATCCATTGGCGGCTATGCGATGCCCGAAACAGTATTCATCGATGAGAAGGGCGACATTGTCTACCATCAGCGCGGCCCGTTGCAATTGCCCCAACTTGAAGACGAACTAAAAGAGTTGCTCAAGTAAAAAAGAACAGCGCCACTTTCGCGGCGCCGTGAGAGAGTTTTCAACCATGGTGACCGCTGTGGCCGATCGATTGGGCGTCGTGGCCCTGGTGGTCATTATCTGCCGCGGTCTGCGAGCCGTGTTCTCCTGTAGCAACGGCAGTCGCAGGTCGCTCCGGCGTGATGATGCTCGGCACCGTGGTCCACCATTGGCGGAACCTTGGGAAAAGCACTCCGACGATGAGAAACACCGCAATGTCGCTTTGGGCTGCGAGACCCACCACCTTCGGGCTGACCTGTACACCCATCGGAATAAGCACTGCGCCGAAAAGTACGACTGTCAGACACCCAATGGCAACTCCTGTAAGCGCAAATATCCACGTTCCCATCATCTGAACTGCGAAGCGGATGAGGAAGAGCCACAAGATGGCAACGATCGTCACGACCAGTCCGATGCGCGCTATCGCGAACATGTCGGTGTCCGTGAATTTCGCGAGCACATAGAGCGAGCCCACAACGACCGCGAAGAGCCAGCTTCCAAAGAGTCGGTTACGCACTTTTTCCGAGCCGCCGCGCCATACGAGCAATACCCAGAGGAAGAGCGACACGACTGCAATAGACAGCGCAGCCCAGCCGATGCTTGCGTCCCATGCCTGCGAAAGAATGCGCACGTGATGAGCGATGTACGAGTACGCGGAATGTCCCCATGGATTGTATGTTCCGAATACCAGCGCAAAAATGAGCAGGAGCCGGAACGGGGTAGAGCTAAATACGCGTCTACCGATCTGCCACCCTTTGCCCGAGTAGTACCAGCTTGCTTGCACGCCGCGTGCAGCGTAGGAGCAGCCTGACCATACGTGCGACGCCACCGTCTTGCAGTGGCCGATGAAGCCTGCGAAGGACATCTTTTTTCTCCCAAGGTTATCAACTGCGCGCTACTGTACATTTTCAATAGTAGTATGTCAATTTGACGAGGAGGTTAATTTTCATTAGAATATTGCCAGCTCATAGAATAAGAGGTGATCAATGCGCAAGCATTGGAAAGTCTGGGCAGTAACCATCCTCGCTGTCGCGGTGGTCGTTGTGCTCGTCGACGTGATCGCCGATACCAATATCATCGCCGCGCCCTTGGCAGCAGTATTTCGGCTTATCGTCGAATCATGCGCCATCGCGATACGCGTAGCATGGGAAGGTTTGATCCGGTTTTCCATCTTGATCGTGCGTGCGCTGCAGACCATCGTACCGGTCGTCTTGCGACGACGGGCGTGGCGTCTCATCACGATGATCACGCCCATCGGTTTCGGGTATGCCGGCAGCGTGTTCTTATCCGAAATGCGCGTGCGGAGCCTCAGCCGTCTACTCGACAAGTACAAAGCGGTGAAGGAATACTGGAAAGAATGGTGGACACAACTTCTGCTGTGGGAAAAACTCGTCATCGTCGCGCTCATCATTGCGCTGCAGGTCGCGCTGTTCCCGCAGATATCGGAGTACATCGTCCTCTTTCCCGTCAGATTCCTCGTACCGGTCATCACAGGAGTATTCAGGCGGGTGTACGGTTTCTTCACCGACCTGTTCCTCATTAAAACGTACTGGAAATACTGCGGTCCCGCGCACAGAGCTCTCGTGCGAAAGATCCGCGCGATACGGTTCGTCCGTATGGCACACGAAGCGACATCGCTTGCGCGTCTTCAGTACCTTACCGCGTGGCGGTTGTGGAAATATGATGCTCGGTATCGCAACGACGCCGGAGAGTTGTGGGTCAGCTTTCTCGAACCCATCCGACTCTGGCATCGTCGTGATCTCAACAAGTATGTCGGCAGGCCACTACTTGCCGGCAAGTTCGACCGTCGCCACTTCTCGTCGCAGCAGAGCCCCGCAACCTGAAGGAGTCCACCGTGAAAGGCACCGAACTTCGCAGAGCCTACAGCCACGGCGTGTACGTGGCATGGGTCGTGACATTCGTCATTTTCGGCACGTTCGCACTATTGTTCGCCTGAGCGTCACCGCCCTGCATCTCGCAGGGCGGTTTCTTGTTAAAATGACTAAACTCCGCATAATACGGAGGTTGGAGAGCAATAACTATTTGGGGGATCGTCTAACGGTAGGACAGCGCCCTTTGGAGGCGTTTATCGGGGTTCGAGTCCCTGTCCCCCAGCAAGGTGTGAGAAATTGCCAAAATGTCTATTGTCATTTTAGCCCGCAAACACAGGATTTTTTGGCCATACTTTTTGAGCCGAGTGAATTTTCGTGCAAGCTAACGTTCTCGGTTGCCCACCGGTTGCCCAAAAAACGGTGGGTGACTTTGCCCCTATCTGGATGAAGGCATAATTAATAGCATTTACTCGTCTGCCCCAAAAACCATGTTCTGTCCCTGTCCGACAATCACCACTTAATCTTGTCGAATTCCTGCCGTAGGCGCGCGCCCGCAGTGGTGTCTACTTGAGATACGAAGGCAATTTTACCGAGCAGACTCATCTTTTCTTTGAGCGGGTTCGCCTCTGAAAGGCCGGATAGGCCAGCAAACTGCAGTGACCGAACGTGCTCAAGGATCTCGTCCGCGTTCGGCACACGTAATTCCCCGTCAACGATATGAATTCCCGTCACCACCTTAGTATCGCGAGGACCGTAAAATCGTAATTTTCTTTTATCCGTGTGCATCCTATATCCCTCAGCGAATACTATCTCGGCGAGCGTACCAACAAGCTCATGTGCGCGCGAGTCGCCAGAGATGGCTATGTCGTCAAAATATCTCGTATAGATGAGACGGTTCGCTGCGCATAGTTTCATCACGCGCCTATCGAGGTGGCTCAATGCAAGCGTTGCCAAATAGGGACTCGTCGGTGCACCCTGCGGCAGACAGTGGTTCAAAGTCGTCAGGCGGGTAAGCGTTTCAATCATACATAGAGTCGCGCCGAGAGCCATCAGCAAGCGGCGAACGCGTGAGACGTGAACGGAGGGAAAAAAATTCTTCAAATCTGCATTGAGTACAAATGGGCTTTGAGCATGAAGGGAGGCGTTTTCGACGATACTCTTACCGGGTCCAAACCCGTAGACGCACGGCATTACAGGTTCATAGGCCAGAATCTCATCCAAAATTGCCCTCTGTATGGCCTTGAGCTCATCTGTAGGTGCATTAATGGTACGACTTTCGCCAGTCGGCTTAGTGAGAATTATTTCTCTGTAAAGCCGTGGCGCTCTCTTCATCGCATCATTCAGCTGTGCCCTGGGCACGCGCAGCAATCGAGAAAGTTCATCTACATTATGAACCATAGAGACAAGCGCCCGCGTAATCGTTGAGGTATTTTTCATAATGTAAAACGCCGCCAAGTTTTACCACATGGCGGCGAGGTAAGTTGCAAGCTAGAAGCGCTTTAACCACTGCGATAAGTGTGCATACTGCTATGATAGCCGCGTACAGCCACCACGTTAAAGACACGAACTGCTTGAGAAGTTTGATACACCACCAAAAGATGATGCTCAGCCTTTCGGCCAAAAAAACAAACTTACTCATAGTGTTCGCTGACTCGAGAAGTCGAGAACCGACCCAATTGGGCCGCGACCTCTCCGAGTACATTATTGCTGATAATTATCGACCTCAAGCCATTACTTCGGGCTTGAGTAAAGAGGACAGAAATGAAATGAATAATTCTTCTATACTGCTATGCAATTTATTCTGCATAACTGAAGCGCTTATTCATTCTCCTATCTAGTGCCATGTGGCAAATCCAATCTATTTATCAATTGGATGGAGTCGGGAGGTCAATCAGCAATAACTGAAGAGCAGTTTAGCATGACGGAGCCCCACAGCACAAAAACCGCCTGCGCGGCGGTTTTTGTGGTCTATAAAAAATCCTTAAGGCGTCGGATAGCTCACAATCACAATACCCGAACCACCATTTCCACCTGACGTAAACCCTCCTCCACCGCCCCCACCTGAGTTAGTCGAAGCCGAACTGCCGCTGTTGCCAATGCCAGTCGCCCCATCACCACCGCCACCCAAACCGCCCCTTCCGCCACTATTACTGCCCCCACTTGTACCGGCGCCACCACCTCCGCCAGCATATGCTACCGTAGTTCCAGAGATATCGTTGGTGAGTCCGTCTCCGCCAAATCCACCTTGATGGCAGACGCCATCGTTACCCACCGCACCAGGACCACCGCCCCCACCGCCGAAATTTGTGCACAAACTAGACCCCCCGTTATTTCCTTGACCCGACGTTCCTAACCCTGCTGATCCTCCCCAATTAGCACCGCCTCCCGATCCGCCATTGCCACTACCAGTCCCTCCGCCGACCGCCGTCATCGAATCAAATATTGAATTACCGCCATTTTGACTGGAGGAACCTCCTTGGCCTACCGCTACGGAGTATGAGCTGTTCGCCAGACTGAAGGAGGGGTCGTAGAGATATCCGCCTGCACCACCACCTCCGCCCCCACCTGAACCACCTCCGCCACCTCCAGCTACAACGAGTACTCTAGCCGTCTTTGGTCCTGCTCCCGAGCAGTCTAGTGTTGTGGTACCGACTGCATCAAATGTATGAATAGTGCTTGTTCCAACATGGGTAATTGTTCCACCTATACAGTCAGCAGCACCTCCGGAACTTCCTACTGAGGTTGTTGCGGAATTACTGTAGTCGGAGTTTCCAACATCGTTATACGCTCTCAGCCTATACACATATGTGCCAGCAAGAAGATTAGCATCCGTGTACGTTGTTGTTGCACTTACAGTAGCGATTTGCGTGCCATCTCGCTCGATCTTAAACCCTAGTTCATTTGACGAGTTGTCCGTCCAATTAAGTGTGGCACTTGAAGTAGTGGTCGATAATATGAGGTCAGATGGTGCCGCTGGGATTGAGGCTGATGTCACTGTCACAGCAGCAGATGGCGCTGACGACCCGTAACCGTTAGATGCGTATACGCGATAATAATACGTTGTATTTGGTGATACAGTAGTGTCCGTCGTGCTCGTACTGTCGAGTCCCAGAGTTTGCCATGTCGAGAATCCAGTCGTCGTTGAAGTAACACTTCGTTCGACCACAAAATTTGTCTCGTTGCTGGAGTTATCTGTCCAACCAAGTGCGACACTGAGTGCCGTCGTAGAAGCTGTAGCACCCATTCCCGATGGAGAAGAGGGAGTGGTATTAGTAGTTGTCGATGCGACGTTCGACAAGGATGAATATTGATTTCCGTCGAACGCTCGAATTTTGTAATAGTAGGTCGTAAGCGCAGATAGACCGGTGTCGGTAAAGTTTACTACATTGAGGCTTGTTGTAGCCAAATGGGTGTATGTATTTCCATCCGTACTGCGTAATATTTCGAAGTTGAACTCATAAGAATTGTCGGTCCATGTTAGAGAAATTTGCGGCTGCGTTGCTGAAGCATCGGCGACTGCATTAGATGGAGCAGAGGGCGCATTTAGTGAATAGGCAACAATTACAATTCCCGATCCACCATTTCCACCTGACGTAAACCCTCCTCCACCGCCCCCACCTGAGTTAGTCGAAGCCGAACTGCCGCTGTTGCCAATGCCAGTCGCCCCATCACCACCGCCACCCAAACCGCCCCTTCCGCCACTATTACTGCCCCCACTTGTACCGGCGCCACCACCTCCGCCAGCATATGCTACCGTAGTTCCAGAGATATCGTTGGTGAGTCCGTCTCCGCCAAATCCACCTTGATGGCAGACGCCATCGTTACCCACCGCACCAGGACCACCGCCCCCACCGCCGAAATTTGTGCACAAACTAGACCCCCCGTTATTTCCTTGACCCGACGTTCCTAACCCTGCTGATCCTCCCCAATTAGCACCGCCTCCCGATCCGCCATTGCCACTACCAGTCCCTCCGCCGACCGCCGTCATCGAATCAAATATTGAATTACCGCCATTTTGACTGGAGGAACCTCCTTGGCCTACCGCTACGGAGTATGAGCTGTTCGCCAGACTGAAGGAGGGATCGTAGAGATATCCGCCTGCACCACCACCTCCGCCCCCATTTGAGCCTGACCCTCCTCCGCCGCCTCCAGCTACGACGAGTACTCTAGTTGACCTGGCGGAAATTCCGCTACAATTCAAGGTCGTTGATCCGACCGAAGTGAAGGTGTGAATTATCGTATTATCGACCGCTGTTACGGTCCCGCCCGAACAAGCGTTTGCAGCGATATTGCTATATCCAGAATTCGCCCCGAAATTAAACGCACGAACACGGAATTGATAGGAGGATGTCGCTGACAGTCCTGACTTGTAATATGCCGCCACGCCCGTTGACGTTGTCGCGATCGTTGTCCAATTGATTCCGTCGATACTTCTTTCAACATTAAATCCCGATTCTACAGTTGGTGCCGTATCGGTCCATGTAAGCCCGACGGCCGTGGTTGACGTAGCTGTCACAACGAGATTGGTCGGCGCGGTGAGCGGGGTGAATGTAAGGACTGTGGCAATTCTTGAAAGCTGCACACCTTTTTGGTTGGGGGCAGACGTCAGCACCGCACCGATCGCGAGCGTGGAGGTTGCTGTTTTGGGAGTGAGAGAGATGCTATAGGTAGAAGTAGCAAAAGTCGAATATGTAGTGCTTGTGGCAGAATAATTGCCCATATCCGTGCTCGTTGCTGCACTGCCATACCGATAGAAGACATTCATAACGGGGTTACCGGCGCCCCCCGTATTAAATCGGGCCGCGCATGGTGAAATATCAATCTGCGTAATAACAGCTCCATTTGGTACAGATGACACATCAACTCCATAAGAATCTCTACCACCAACTACTGTAGTGGAATTGAAGTCAGTAGCGTTGTTGCAAGGGGTCTCATCGACGTTCGCAAAATGCGAAGTTCCTACTGAAGGTGTCCACTGGCCAATAACATCAGACGTGGGAAGCAGGACGGCTGTTTGGGCGGCAAAAGTAACAAGTGGGAGGAAGGTTATGGAGGCCAGTAAGGATGCGAGAGCGAGTGCGAGCGGGCGGAGGCTAATTGACATGAGATAAGAGCTAGGAATAATACCTGCATTGTTCCATATTTTCGTCATGAAGACTAGAAGGGGTGGGATATAACGGGATTCAACGTGAAAATCAAACGGCAACAAACTTGAGACTCAACAAATAGTGTCGGTGTTTTTAATTTCAGTTGGCAAAAACATTAGACATATCCCGAAAGGCAGCAGTATAAAACTGTGCAGCAACGTTTATATTCGGATCGAGATCATATGCCTCCTTGTAGTATTTGAGTTCCTGTGAAAAATTACCTTGCGCATGGGCATTCAACGCCATATTAAAAAGAATGATTTGTTTCCTGGGTGCGAGTTCATGCGCCCGCTCGAAAGCCATGGCAGCGTCTTTATAATTTCCATATGTAAAAAATAACCCGCCGCGAAGTACTGGCAGCCGAGCATCGAGGGGCGCAGCCAATGCCGCCATTTGCAATTCACTATTTGCCGTATCGAAAAACTGTCTTTTTACTTCGATTGGCACGTTATCCATACCTTCTATATAATTCGCGAATAGAGCGAGTTTGCTACGGGCCTCCTGGGTACCAAACGTCCCGTAAGCGATTGACTGGTTAAAGTACGCAAGAATGTCTGACGGATCATTGGCCATTAGTGCCTGGCCCAGCTTATGGCTTGCAATATATGCAGGTACATTCGTCCACCAGACGGTTCCGCAAACTATTAGGGCAGCAATACTGATAACGAATGGCGAAGCAATGGCTAGAGTCGGTTGCGGAAGCAGCGGATCATTTTTTAACTTCTCTTCCTCGCGAAAAATAATGTAAGCAAGGACGGTTGTAAAAAGGATGTAACTCGTTATCGTATCGAAGGCTGTACAAGTGTGGATTGTGTAGCCAACTAGCAGCCCCGTAAGTATGCTTTTCTCTGTCGGTGAGAAAATATCGCGCACCCAGAGAGTCCACAATGTCGCTCCAAAAATCGACAAATAAGCGATGAGACCAATAATTCCGCCCGCGATTAGCCAGTCAAAAATAATATTGTGTACTCGGTCAGTCCACTCCCCTGTACCATACAGACGAGGATCATAATATTTCTGAGATACAATCTGATAATTCTCCTGGCCCCACCCCAAAATCGGTCTCTCTTGCACTCCCTGCCATGCAACACCTAGAGATAGGAGGCGTGTTTTGATCGTGGTATCGCTTAGCGATATAGTTGAAAGCCGCTGGAGAAATCCAACTTCTTTCACGAATGGCACATCTTTTGCCCACGATAGACACCCCGCTAGAAGGGCGATTGCTATAATTGAGCCTAAAGCTACAAGTCGCAGTCGATAAAAGCGCTGCGCTATTGTCAAAATTACAAGGGTAACAATAGATCCACCAATCAACCCGATTATTGCCCCGCGAGTACCCGTGAAAAATAGAGCAAATGAATCCAGAAATATAGCTGCACCATATACAAGCGATGCTATACGTCTTTTACTCTGGCTGCTCGTTATCCACATTTGGTACCACAAAAGAACCGCAATAAAAATATGGAAAAGCATATAGACTGCGAGGTAAATCGGATTGCCAACCGTTGCGTCAATGCGAGCGGCAAGGCTGGACTGTATATGTTGGCCGATTGGCACAATTCCAATAAGCTGCAAAAATCCACAAACGGCGACAAACACCGATACCCCAAGTGAAACTTGAAAAAGGAGTCGCCATGTTCGACTATTCGCAATGACCGACGAGGCAACCATAAGATAGGCGAGGACATGAATAAGTGTCACCCACCCGTCCATGCGCTCGTAATTGCCCCAAAAGCTCAAATACGGATTCACACTTTGTACATCAGCAATAGCGATCACAAACACAAAGAGCGTAAAGGTGCCTAAGATCCAAGAGCGTCGAGGTCCATAATTCTCATACATGAGTGCAAGCGCAAACCATGAACCGAAAATGATTTCGACGATAACTCGAAATGCGAAATTTTTACTTATTATGGAAGGATAAAGCATCGTCGGATCGACAATGAGGGCGATAAACGGGATTGCGAATATGCCAATAAGTACGATCCAGCGTAATATCTTTTCCAGCATCAATATTGATGCTATCACACGGTATCACGCTTGATTTGCTTCCCAGATCTCCACTTACGCTGCCTCGCGCAGCTCATCAGGCATCACCTCTGGGTGTCTGCGTGCCCGCCCGACCCGAGGGGGTGGAAGTTTAACGTTTTAAAAGCTGATAGTCTTAATTTACGGCAGAATTTCTCGATCTTTTCGTGATTGTCATTATGTGCGTTTGCGTTCAGACCATGCCAATGATTTAGGACAGACTTCGACATGATTTCCTACTGAACCGGTATCCGTACCGGGGGTCGGGCGGGGCTAAATAACTCGCACCACAAAAGCACCGTCTGGCAGTGTCCGGAAACCATTTCATCACTTTTTTCCTGTACTGCTCCTTGTTAGTAATTTCCGTGATCAAATCGGTACTTTCCGGTTGACCACAGGTTGCCCAAAAAGTGATAAAAGGTTAATATTTTTGATTGTTGGTGAGTACGATTGAGAATGCGTGTTTTAGCTATTAAGTCTTTGGATTAAGCCATTTGTCCTTAGTTTGCTTGGTAATCTCGCCCCTCTCCGAATTTCCCTCGAACGGTTTCGAGTCCCTGTCCCCCAGCCACGAAAAGTGGCTTCGCCACCTCGTGGCGGGGCCACTGAGTGAGTCCCGCGACGAGTGAAACGAGTTTTGCGGGACAAGAAAATATGCACAAAGTATACGTCTTGGAAAATCAAAACGATAAATCATGGTACATCGGACAGACCGACGATCTCGAGCGGCGGCTTAAACAGCATAATGACGGCCGTGGCGGTCGAACGACCAAAATTAAGAATGGACCATGGAAGCTTATATATGCAGAAGCGTATTGCGACAAACGAGATGCGCTCGGCCGTGAAAAGTTTTTGAAAGGCGGTTCTGGTAGAGCATATCTGAAAAAGCAAATGAGATATCATCTAGCCCCACCAAGAATACACTAGTGCAACACGATATTATAAAAATAACTGTGCCTGTCCCCGTTTCTGTCCATCGCTAAGCGGTTCCAACTTCGTCCCAGACGGCCAGCAAAATTGACACGTAGTTAGTTTGAATGTATTTTGCTACCTCATAGCTCTTTGGAGGTAGTAATGATCGACATCAAAGCGAAGGCTAACGACGCGCGCGCGGTCCGCCTCAGTAATTTCACTGATCGACCATTCGTTGTAGATGGTGTGCAGTGTGCTGGACTCGAAGGCTTCATGCAGGCACTTAAATGCAAGGACGCTGTTGTACAGAAAGAGATCTGTATGCTCTCCGGCAAGGCTGCAAAAAAGCGAGGCGAGGCATTTGACGATTGGAAATTAGGTCAACAGCTTTGGTGGCAATCGGTGTCGTATGATCGCAGCGGTCGGCCCTACTACGAACTCGTATCGCGCGTGTACGACGCCGTTTACGACCAGGACCCGAGCCTAAAAGCGGATTTACTTGCGACCGGCTTTGAGGACATTACCCACTCGATCGGAAAGACCGATATGCGTGATACCGTCCTTACCGAAGTGGAGATGATCCACCAGCTCAACCGGCTACGGATTCGTGCGTTGCGAGACCGCCAGTAATGGCGGTCTTTTTGTTGTAGAATGGTTCCAACATCGTCCCAGACGGCCAGCCAATAGTAGATGTGAATTTGGTATACTTCGCGCATGAGAAAAATTGTTACGACAACGTTCGTTACGCTCGATGGCGTGATGCAAGCGCCGGGAGGCAAGGAGGAGGACACGACAGGCGATTTTAAGTATGGTGGCTGGCAAATATCGTATCCTTCGGACGATTGGATGGATTCCAAGTTGAGTGAATTCTTCGCTATGCCGTTCGAGCTACTCCTCGGCAAGTTCACTTACGATATCTGGGCAGCTTTCTGGCCCACGCAAAAAGGTGAGATAGCCGACCCGTTCAATAATACAAAGAAATATGTCGTGTCGCACGGATCGTTTGAGCCTTCGTGGCATAACTCGGCCTGTATTACAGGTGATGTGGTGACACAGCTTAAGAAACACAAGGAAGAGGATGGTCCGGATCTATGGGTGTGGGGCAGCGGGAACCTCATTCAG
>CAZHOB010000026.1:0-21967 GCA_964534465.1 uncultured Candidatus Saccharibacteria bacterium | reverse complement strand
CCGTGTCGCTCGTGCCTTGCACCGTCTCGCGGTAAGCCACCTGCGGCTTGCCGGTCGAGGCTTCGACGCCGAATTCGCGCTTCATGCGGTCGACGATGATCTCGAGGTGCAGCTCGCCCATGCCGGAGATGATGGTCTCCATCGTTTCAGGATCGGATTTGATGCGGAATGTCGGGTCTTCGTCGGACAAACGTGACAAAGCGATACCCATTTTCTCCTGATCGGCCTTGGTATTGGGCTCGATGCGCATCGAGACGACGGGCTCGGGAAATACGATCGATTCGAGGGCGATAGGATGCGAAGGGTCGCAGACGGTGTTGCCTATCTTCACCTCCTTCATGCCGACGAACGCGGCGATCTCTCCCGCATAGACCTCCTTGATGTCCTCGCGCTTGTCGGCTTGCAGGCGCACCATGCGACCGATGCGATCTTTCTTGTTGTTGGCGGAATTGTAGACGGTGTCCCCTGCTGCGATGTGGCCGGAATAGACGCGGAAGAATGTGAGTGCGCCGACGAACGGATCCACCTGCAGTTTGAAGACGAGCGCCGAGAAGGGCTCATCATCGCTCGCGTGGCGGGATTCTTGCGCACCGGTATCTGTATTCTTGCCGACTGCCGCCGGAAGGTCGAGCGGGCTCGGGAGATAATCGACGACGGCATCGAGCACGCGCTGCACGCCTTTATTTTTGAGCGACGAGCCCGTGAGCACGGGGAAGATCTTGTTGGTAACGACGGCATTGCGGAGTTGTTTCTTCAATGCATCGAGCGGCGGCTTTTTGCCCTCGAGAAATGCGGTCATCATCGCATCGTCGGTCTCGACGATGCGTTCGACGATCTCGTCGTGATATTTCTGCGCATCGGCCTTGTGGCTCTCTGGGATCTCGTACGGTACTACGTTCTTACCCATCTCCCCTTCAAATTTGAATGCCTTCATTTCCAGAACGTCGATGACGGCCTCGAACTGATCTTCGAGACCGATGGGGATCTGCAATCGCACGGCTTTGTTGGAGAGACGATCGAGAATAGAGGCGTATGACTTTTCAAAAGAAGCGCCGGTGCGGTCGAGTTTGTTGATGTAGCAAATGCGCGGCACTTCGGCCTCTTCGGCGTAGCGCCAGTTGGTCTCGCTTTGCGGCTCCACGCCGGCGACGCCGTCGAATACGACGACCGCGCCGTCCAAGACGCGCATCGAGCGCTTCACTTCGGAAGTGAAGTCGATGTGTCCGGGGGTGTCGATGATGTTGAAGCGGTGTTTGAATGATGTGTCCGCCCCCATATAACTCGGATTCCAGAAGCAGGTGATGGCTGCTGCGGTGATGGTGATGCCGCGCTCGCGCTCCTGCTCCATCCAGTCGGTGACCGTGTTGCCCTCGTGCACTTCGCCGATCTTGTGGCTCTCACCGGTGTAATACAAAATACGCTCCGACGTAGTCGTCTTGCCCGCGTCGACATGCGCCACTATTCCGAAGTTGCGCACTTTTTCCAATGGGTAATCTCGTGCCATATTTCAAAAAAATAAACGCCAGCGGCGTCCATGTAATGTAGCGGAAAATTGCGAAAAAGCAACATTGTGGGTATTGTTGCCGCAGCTAATGGAGGTATCTATGCCCATCTGGCGAGCACTCAAGACAAACAAGGCCGTTCCGTGGTCGGTTGCCATGTTCCTCATGTTCGCTATGACTGCAACAATTGGTGGGCTACAGAGCGACAATTACGCTTTTCCACTATTGTTCGCATGGTCGTGGGCTATTCTATTCGGCAGTTTTTGGTGTTACTTGCTCGCGCTTTGGACATGCCAGTATTACGACGACTATCGAACGCACATGCTCTCTGAGTTGTTTCGAAAAAGCGGGAGAGAAGTTCCAAAGCCGCGCTGGTTCGCCGGCCCCTGCCCTGCTGCCGGATACCGCCTCGCGCGACAAGATTTCGAATGTGAGTAGAAATGTTCCTAAGAGAAAAGCCCGAGATGTACTCGGGCTTTTAGTTTTTGTGGAACAAAGATCAATTACAGTTCAGGCCGACGATGCACGGAGCTTCGAAGATAAGGCCTTGTATGACAGCGAGCTCGAGGAGCCTTCGAAATGCACGGTCCGAAGAAGGTCCGCCGCCGTACACGATCCACAGATCATTTGCGGGAATCAGTACGCACCCGATGTCCGGCAAACACACAATGGCGGATACCCAGAAATCACCATCTTCGTAGTAGAACGGCTCGAGGTCGTCTGAGTACCAGACCTCGTCCGCGAAGTACCGCGCGCGCGTCATATGACCGGAATGCACGTGGCGTTCCTTGAAGTCAAAGTGGCGAGTGCGCGTATCGTGCATGTGCTGCATCTGCTCCGGCGTGACCGGAACGATCTGGTGCGGATGATGCGGCAGTGGCATCGGCGGAGCGTTGTGCAGACCGTCGGGCACACGCCCCGGATGCCGCTCGCCGGTGCCGGGATTGCCGGGCTGGCCGTGCTCCGATTTGTGCGGAACTTCTAGCGGAGTATGCGGCGCTTCGTGACGTGGAACCACATTCGGCCGCAGCTCATGCTGACCCGGTCCCGGAGGATAGATCTCGGGGCCGTGACGCGGTTCTACGTGTCGAGGCTGAGGCGCTTCAGGCGTCTGCGGGCCCCGATGCGTTCGATCCAGACGTTCATTCATATCACGCGGCGAAGGTCGCGATTGCGAATGCTGCGGCTGAAAATGCTGGCCGCCGCCACCTCCTCCACCACCTTGGAACTGCGGGGCACCTCCTCCTTGATGGCCACCTTCTCGGCCGCCACCCTGATGGCCGTGCTGCGCATGTGCGACTGAGCCACAGGCGATCACGAGTACCGTTGCAAACACGAGTGATCTCATCGATGTGTCCTTTCTTCGCTATTTGACAACTGCAATACAACTTAGCAAAAAACCTCATTAAAACAATGAAGCGGCTGTGCGCAATTATTCATTATCCGTTCACGGGCACTGAAGGATGCTGGTGCAAGGCAGCATTAAAAAAATTAAATGGAAAATATGGCACAAACAGCAACAAGTACGTACATGGTGGAATGCACGTGCGGACATGACATTAAAGTGGAGGCGGGGGATCAGGAGACGGCGGTCGAGGAAATGAAGCGGATGATGGACGAAAAAGGCATCGCCGGGCATTTCAAGAAATTCCACGCAGGCGAACCGGTACCATCGGTGGATGAAATACACGCGCATATCGAGACGGACATACTGGAGGTGTAATTCACAGGATGCGGCCCCACCATAATTTCGCCAAGCGAAATTATGGTGGGGCCGCATCGATTATCGCCCAATGAACGTTGAAATAACAATAAATCAACCCATGGGCAATAGAGCGATGCGGATGCCTTACATCATTTTCTTAATTCATTTGTTACAATGTCGCGCATGCTCGATCTGCAAAACGAAGCGTTCGGCAAAGCAGCCAAAATGGCCGACAATTTTTGGATAATAAACACGCGGCATCGCCCCGGACTATCGAAACACATGTTCGAGATTGGCAATCGCACGCTCGTATTCAAACTTGGAGACAAAACGACAGGCGAGCCCGCGCTCGTCGCGATAAATGCGACCGAGCCCGCGCAAGCATTTGCGCCCATGCACGATATCGAGAAACGAACGGGATTAAAATTGAAATACATTGTGTCGCCCGGTGGCGGCCACCTGATACATCTCGCGCCGTGGCACGCGGAATTTCCTGAAGCCAAAATACTGGTCCCGCCCACTCGCCTGCCTCGTACAAGGACGGGCAGCAAACTCATGGCGCTCCCGCGCGTAGAGAAAATGGATCTGCACGATCCCTTGCCACAATTCAAGGGCGAGCTCGACGCGGTGCTTTTTCATGGACTGCTCGGAATCAAAGACATACCCGCCGCGGGCGAAGGCGGGAGTGATTCGCCGCTCACGGGATTGCGCGTCATGATGCACGTGATGTTCAATGTGAAAGACCCGATAGATGAGCTCTGGATATATCACAAAGCATCCAAGACGATAGTCGGTGGCGAAAATCTCGGCTGGTTTTATCCAAAAGCAGAATTGGATAAGCAGCCATTTATGCTGCGCAAAATGGTAAAGCCCGACAAGCTCTATATACAGACCATGGCGCGCAAAGTGGCGCACCGCGACATCGTCAAAAAATGCTGGCACAAGATACTGCTCTGGCCCGCCGATACCGTGATGACGTACCACGAATTACCGGGTATCGCCTACATCGGCGACGGCCGCGACGCGCTTTTGCAAGCGGCGCGCGAGGTCAAACAGTTCTAAAAACAAAGGCCGCGCTCGCTTAAGCGAGCGCGGCATGAACCGGCACTTTGATCCCCTGAGAGCGGAGAACTCTCTCCAGTATCTGAACGGTCTGCGGGTGCAAACGCATTTTCGAATATTCGGTCTTGAGCCACCGATCGACGGTGCCGCCATACGTTTTCTGCGCCGCCATCCAGTCCGCGACCATTTCACGCACGTACGCTTCAGGCATCGGGTGCGGCTTACCGCCATCTACCCAGTGCTGCCAATGATGCAGATTGCGCGCGTGGTGCGCATTGACGCATGCTTTCCATGTCGGACATTCGTTGCACAGCTCATCCAATATCTGGTATCGAAAACGCGGCATGAACTCAGCGCGCGTGAGCTTGGTCCAATCATGGATGACAAGCCGCCACAGCGGAATACCGCCGACTTTGATTCCGTAGCGAAATACCCACCATTTATGATGTGCAACGCGCCAGAGGAAGCGCATGTACAGCACAGCCATCTTTTTCTCCTTGTTCTACGTTGACCGTAGCAAATTCAATTCCAAAAACAATAGCCGCGCTCGCTTTAAGCGAGCGCGGCTACCACGCGAAGTGGGCAAACGCCTTGTTGGCTTCGGCCATACGGTGCGTCGTTTCTTTTTTCGTAACGGCAGAGCCCTCGCCCTTGTGGGCGTCTTTGATCTCTTTGAGGAGTGTTTCGGCCATCGGCTTACCCTTAGTGCCTTCGGCGGCCTCTACTATCCAGCGCATACCGAGCGCGAGGCGGCGCTGCGGATTCACTTCGCGCGGCACCTGATAGTTGGCGCCCCCCACGCGGCGTGAGCGCACTTCCACTGTAGGCGAAGCTTTGTCGAGCGCATCTTCGAGGATGGCGACAGGATCGCCGTCTTTCTTCAATTCTTCCATCACCTTGTACACGATCTTGCGCGCAGTGTCTTTTTTGCCGCGCTCCATCACGTAGTTGATGAGCTTAGAGACCTTGAACGAGTTGTATACCTCGTCCGGCTGCGGTTGTTTTCTGTTGTGAACTGCGCGTCGCATAGCTTTATTCTTAAATCTTTATTCTTAAATCTTATTTCTATTTTGCTGCCTTCGGCTTCTTCGCACCATAGAGCGAGCGGCCGCGGCGGCGCTTATCGATACCGGCTGTGTCGAGCTTGCCGCGCACGATGGTGTAGCGAAGTCCGATGTCCTTCACGCGACCACCGCGCAGCAATACGACGGAGTGTTCCTGCAAATTGTGTCCTTCTCCCGGAATGTAGGCAGTGACTTCCATGCCATTGGTGAGGCGCACGCGGGCGATCTTACGGATGGCGGAGTTGGGCTTACGCGGCGTCTTGGTGGTCACGCGTGTGCAGACACCTCGCTTGAAGGGTGCGGGATAGAAAGAAGGGCGATTTTTGAGCGTGTTGAAACCGCGCGAAAGCGCGATGGTCTTGGTGCGCCACGTCTTCTTCTGGCGATTCTTCCGTATGAGCTGATTGATGGTAGCCATGTCTCAATTAAAAACTCCCAAAGGGAGTGCGTGAAATGTACTATGTATCGCCTATTTATGCAAGAAATGAGGCCAGCGTAAGAGCCGGCCTCCAAAGCATCACTTAATGAGAGCTCCTCGCGCGTGATTCAGCGCTTCTGCTATCACAACGGCAATAAGGTTCGCCGTTTTGATCTCACCGGTCATTTCAAGATTGGTGCGGAAATCGGCAGTAACGCACAGAACTTCTTCCTGATCCCCTTGCATGTAGGACGACCGAAAAAGTACTCTGTTGCCCTGCGCATAAAATCCTTCCGGCTGTGCTTTCGACGGTGCTTCGAGGATATGCTTCAGTGGTAGGACATCAAGATTTCGCAAATGCTCTCCAGACTTTTTTCGCGGCATGTGAGCCCCTTTTGTGAGATAGACCGCGACCACACTACCACGAATCAACACGGTGGCAAGTGCACTGGGTAGCGAACAAAAAAAATGAGGCCGACCGCGCAAGCGCAGGTCGGCCTCTCGCATCTGCCGTTGACGTACTTGGGGTAGGAGGGACCCCTACGGCAGACGCGTGTTCCAGCCATATACATACCATTCCCCGACCATATTCGCAATGAAACTTATATCCCCGCAATCGCGTGGGCGATCGAATAGATGAGAGTGCCGAAGGAGCCGCCGAGGAAAAGTATGATGACGAGCACGATGCCGAAGCCCATAAAAGGATTGCTCTCCATTTGTCTGCGCCACTGATCATAACCATGCACAAGATTGCGCGGCAAAAAAGCTTCGAGCACTTTGGAGCCGTCGAGCGGCGGGATGGGAATGAGATTGAAAACGCAGAGCATCACATTGATCGCGGCGACGAGGAAGAGCACGTCGTTGGCCACGGCCAGAGCATTGGAGCGGATAACGATACCTGAGAGAAGCGCGATGACGAGATTGGACGCAGGGCCCGCGCCCGCGACCATCGCCTCACTAAATCTGCCGGGCTTTAGATTGTACGGATTGTACGGCACGGGCTTTGCCCATCCGAAAAATATAGGCGAATTGGTGAACGCAAAGATGAGCGGCAGGAGGATGGAACCGAACGGGTCGATGTGCGGTATCGGATTGAGCGTGAGCCTTCCCGCATAGCGGGCAGTCGGATCGCCGAGGTAATCAGCCGCCACGCCGTGCATCACCTCGTGAATGATGGCGGAAAAAATGATGATAACGATGACGAAGATGGCGTCGGGGTTCATAGACCCCAGAGTAGCATATTTGCTATTCGGCGGATTGTTTTGCCTTGCGGAGTGTTGCAGTGACAGAAAATTTACTTTTTTCGCGATCTTCTTTGAAGTTGAATTCAATGTCGGGAAACTGTTGATTGACCTCCAAAGCTGCCTTTCGCAGATCCTCGGGCGTGTGCGTGCCGCCAAGGCCGCTCTTGCTGGCCCACGCAAGTAAGCTGATGTTGGGTTTCGTATCGGGCTGAAGCGCACCTTTGCTGTCGACAGTGAAGGATTCGTAATGTTCCCCAAGCGGGCGATTTAGAAAGGTGCGACAAAAAATGATCTTGGCTGATTCACGACTTGTATCGGTGTTTTCAGCGTCGAGGAACGCACTTAGAACTTTTTGAAATTTCGCTCTGAAACGATCTTGAATGACCGCGTCGGTTTCTCGCACTTCGCGACGCCATGGGCTTTTCGGTTGCATTTCTTCCATAACGAACATTATACCGAAATTTGCGCTGCGCCGTTATTTAATGTAGTATGCCCCGACATATGTCACGCGTTTGCGACATAACAGGTAAGGGCTCGCGAGTAGGCGGGGGGTACTCCAACCGCACCCGTGCGACCAAGTTCAACCCTACCGGCAAGCGCCGCCGTCAGGTCAATTTGCAAAAGAAAACCCTTTTCATCCCCGAGCTCGGCAAAAAGATCACCGTCCACGTCTCTGCCAAAGGTCTCAAGACTATGAAAAAGCGTGGCGCATTCATCACCCTCAAAGCCGCAGGACTCGTATAAATTAAATATTAAGAAGGCCGCCGCAGTGATGCGGCGGTTTTTCATTCACACAATTTTCTTTTTTTGCGTGAACCCTGAAGTTCCTTCGGCAAAGATGCGGAAGATGCCCCATATTCCGGCGAGGAATAAGATGGCGCCCGTATTGCGCGGCCCTTCTTCGAGAAGGGTGGCCCCCACAAAAATGAACATCGACCCGAAGCCGAACAAAATAGCACGGAACGGGGCTGCTGGACACCTGTCATTGGTCCCAAAAAAGTAGAAAAGCCCTGTCAGCAAAAGCACAATGACGGAAGCATGGAACGCTGCATTTTCAAGGTCCCATCCAAAAAAATGCATGTCAGCACTTTTGTACAGATGACCCACCGCGACCGCGAGGATCGCCACGCACAAAGCGTAGTAAAGAGAGTTCTTTCGGTGACCGTTGACGCCAAAGAGAATTTCCGTGAGAACAACCATCACTTCCTCCGTTCGATTTCCTGCCACTACCCTATCGCATACTCACGCTTTGTCCACCGGTCGGTTCCAACACTTTGCGAAGTATAAAAAGCTGGGCCGCCCGACAGTCGGGCGGCCTTTTAGTTTGCGACTTTTTTGATATCAATTTCTTCGCATACATCAGGAGAAATGTACGCATACTGATTCCCGCACTGCGTCATCATGAGGTCGATCTCCAGTGCAGCTTCCTCATGGCCTCGCTGCCAAAGCCCTTCGAGCAAGTGCTCCATGTTTACGATATACCCTTCGCATGTTTCAGAACCTTCTTTACTGACGAAAGGTACTATCGTTCCGACGAAAACCGACTGCATCTCGGGGCTCCATGAGCTTGCCCGCGAAACGCCGGTGATACGGATATATCCCATAACACATCTCCTTCTCGGGGAATTCTACTGATGCCACATTTGTTTGTCCATCGGCCATTCACTGCATTACCACGGTCTCCTTTGTTATACTGCCTTCATTAAGAGCTAGATTATATCTATGCACATCTACGAACCGAGAAAGTTCACCTTCCCCAACCTCAACGGCATCTCGGAAAAATCCATCGAGGAGCATCTCGCGCTCTACAGCGGCTATGTAAAAAATTTCAACGACCTCTCCAAGCAAATAGCCGAGCTCGCAATGAGCGATTGGGAAAAGTATGCACTGCCGGTCGCCGAAATGTCGCGCCGACGTTCTTTCGAATTCGACGGTATGCGTTTGCATGAATACTACTTCGAGCAGCTGGAGGGCGGCGCGCAGCCGCTACCTGCCGGAGAGTTCGCCGAAGCACTGCAGGCAGCCTACAAGCCAAAAAATCTCGAGGAGGTTTTCAAGAAGATAGCGGCCATCCGTGGCCCCGGCTGGGCAGTTCTCTACTATGATCCCGTGGCCAAAGAGCTCCTGACCGGCTTTATCGGCGAGCAACATCAAGGGCATTACGCCACCCTACCCATCATCCTCGCGCTCGACGTATGGGAGCACGCCTACATCCTCGACCACGGCGCGGCGGGAAGGGGCAAGTATATCGACGCTTTCTTCTCCAATCTCAATTGGGACGTGCTCGACAAGCGCTACAAACAGTTTGTTTGAAAGCCCTGCCTGCCGGCAGGCAGGCTCCGCTCGGTGGCGGCAGCCCAAACTCGCTACTGTCCAGCGGTTTCAAACAAGCTCGCTGTTGGCATTTGCATTTGGGATCCCCGAGCGGGAGGGCATGCTTGCAGTTTCGACTGTATGAGCACAGCCCGTAGCTCGTACAAGCAAAATGCCCCAAGAATAGCGAACTGGGATTTGCAAAAAGTACGTATGGCGAGTTTGGAACTGCACGCATGCCCTCCCGCTCGTTCCTACTTTGTAATGCAGAACAACCACCTCTACTCGGCGAGCTGAAACCACAAAACGGAAGCCCACACCATATCCACACCGTGGAGGAGCGCCCCGCGCGCTAGGCGGTATACTTATCTGCATTAGGATAATTAACATTAATATGAAATTTGAACGAGCGATCTTACTTGCGTTTTTGGGCAATTATCTGGTGAATAACGTCGTCGCGGCAATCGTCGCATTGATACCGCCGAGCGCCAGTCCGGGAATTCTGACCCCTCAATATATTAGCTTTGTGCTGCTCTCGGCGATCGTCATTGGCCTCTTTGCATGGTGGTACCTTCCGGCCGGCGGCAACCTGAGATGGGGCGCCATCTTCGGGCTCACCGGTTTTGGTGTTGCCATCGTCACGGCATTCGTCTCCGGTCTCTCCGGCGTCGTGCTGCAGACGGGATCGCTCGCGCGAATGTTCAGCGTCCTCCCCAATTTCTGGCCCTTCCTCGCCAATTGGTCCACGCTGGTATTGCTTGCCTACTGGGTCGCACCGGCCGCGCTCGTTGGCTGGTACAAAAACTACAGCGCCAGCAAGGCAGGTGGCGACATGAAACCCGTCTTCTAAATCCTCCACAAAAAAGAGAAGGCCCCGCCGTATCGGCGGGGCTTTTGCATTGTATAGAGTACCCTCACGCATTCTCGAGTGCACTGACCTCTGCTTCGGAGCCGCCCTCGGCGACCACCTCGGAGGCTGTCGGGATGCCGAGCACCTTGACCTCCTGACCTTCGCTGAGGCGCGTCACGAGCACGATAGTATCGTCACCGAAGCGCAACGCATCGTGATGCACATGCTGCACCATTGGATTCACCTTAGTGAAGGTCGCGACGAGCTGATCATCTGCGAGTGCCTTACTCGGTGAAAAGACGCCCATCGGCTCAAACGTAACCGTCCTCTCAAACATCAGCTGTGTCCCCGGCAGAAGGCACGCGACAACGTTCGGGTCGCCCTTGACCGAGAAGCCGCGAGAGATGCTGTCGCGGAACTTCGTCGAGACAAGCACGTCCCCCTTCTTCGCCTGCTTCGAGCGCACGTGCTGCAGACTGTAGTCACACATCGGAGTACTCCTCTATTGCCTATGGCTACCACAGGCTCCTAAAGCGCACTATAGAAATTGGAGATGAAGATGGTAAGAAGAAAAAATCCCGCCCTTTTGTGAAAGGGCGGGACAAAGATCACACGATGATGGTCGTCGGAAACTTACTTTCGTACGACTTCTTTTCCTGCTGCTGCCGACGCCACCGTGCCAGCTCCTCGCCTTCGAGCCGCGGCCAGCAGCTCGGGCTCGCGTAGTCGGCATTACCGCGCGCGACCTCGAGGAAGTTCATCGTGAAGATGGCGAGATGCGCGAGTTTGCCTTCGACGACCCACGCGCGCTTTTTGTCGGCGTAGTCTCCCCAACACGGCCTCATGTCTCCACTCACATGCGGATGATGGCCGCATTTTTGGAATAGAACGGCCGGTGGCTTCAGGACCGGTGGCTCGAAAGGCTTTATGCCGGTCAGGTTTTCGCAGAGTATGTTCCCCGACGATGTGAAGTAATTGATGAAATCGCCGAGCGCCCGCGGTATCTTATCGCCCGCACTGACCATGACGAGCGGCTTTGTGGCAACGAAAAATGTCCCACCGGATGATCCGACGCGCAGCACGCGCGTATCGCCGCAGAGGATGTCGAATTCTCCGAGTGCCTCCTCGCGACGCCGCTCCTTCATCGAAGGCACGCACGACCACTCTGCACATCTATCCGCGAATTTTTCACGCAGGGCTTCATACACTGCTGTGTCCATGATGCCTTCTCCTCTCTGATATATGGTATATCCCGCACCCACTTCCCTGTCAAAAGAAAACAGCCCCGAGCTTTTGTCGGGGCCGTTCGGTACAAAAACGAGATCAGAAGCCGGGAGCCGTGAGGATACGCGTATCCTCGAGCGCGATGCGGCCAACTTTGGGCCCATCGCCTTTAATCGGCAACTTGGCATTGATCTTCTCCGAGACATCGACGCTGTTCGCGCCGAGTGCCTGCAGACGCTCTTCCATCCTGCTCATAAAAACCTCCGTGGTTCAAGTCAGGCCTACTCCAGAATACGTACGCAAGGTACTGCGGTCAAGCATTGTCCCAGTTGTACGCCTCGCATTCCCACAGGGAGACGTCGAAGCGCACCTGATTCATCGGCCTTGGCCCCTCACCTCGCTCGTCCGCCCACCATTGAATGAAGAGTTCGACGAGAAAGTTGGCTGCGATGGCAGCGGTCGGTCCTACCGACGCCGGCGTTCCGCCGCAACCCATCAAGACGGGCCGCATGTCTTCATCGTCAGGCGTGTAGCGCTTCCAGTACTCGTGGTGCGACTCGTTCTTTGGATCGAGCGAATGCCCCATGAGATAGTACGCGCCCATCCGTCCTTCGAAAATTCGCTGCACTTTTTCGTTGCCCGTGCATTTTGCGACGAGCTGCTTGCGAAGCGCCATCGAATCCACGCAAATGAATACGGCGCCTTCGAGTTCCACGTCTTCTATCTTGGCGTCGAGCGCGCGGATGTCGATACCGGCGGAGAGCTCTTTGACGAGAGCCGCACACGCATCGACCTTTTTCATCCCCACGTGCTTTTCGCCGTAGAGCGATGGCCCGACATTCTCGATGGATACCGTGTCGAAATCGACGACCGTGATGTTGGTCACGCCGAGCTTCGCTAGCCGCAGCGCGATCTCACTACCACCGGCACCCACTCCTGCTATGAGGACGGGGCGCGGATTGAAGGTAGCGCATGGAAAGACCTGCTCGTGCCGCGCCGTGGCCTGTGCAAGAGACATTTGGTGCTCCTATTCTCTGCCGTCGGTATAGCCCAGATACATTTCGATGTCAAAAGAAATCCCTCACCAAGATCTTGGTGAGGGATGGATCAAAACTATACCCGCCTTCTTTTTTTCCAATCTTCGAGCGCCTGCCCTTCGAGCGGCGGCCATGCCGTGTAGGAAATGCACGAGCCGTAGCTGCGCGCGACCTCGAGAAAATTGACGGTGAAGAGCGCGATGTGCGCGAGCTTACCTTCGGAGAACCAGTTCCACACCTTTTGCTCCATCTCTCCGAAGCAGGTGGCCTTGGTGGGCCCCACGTGCGGGTGATGACCCTTCTTCACACAATCGAGCACCGTCTCGCTCCCCGGAATGAATTCTTCGCCCATTCCGGTGAGGTTTTCGCATAAGACGGCGCCCCACTGCGGAACGACCTCGATGAGCATATCGCCGAGAGCGCGCGGCACCTTATCATCGTGCGCCACCATCACGAGCGGCACAGTAGCGACGTAGAGCCTGCGCTGCGGGTGAGCGTTGGACGAACTCACTTCGACTCGACGCATCGCGACACGAACGACTCGTTCGTCCGCACAGAGTTTGTCGAACTCTGCCGGTGCGTCCACGGCCCGCTGTTGCCGTTTTTCCACAGGGATTATCGAGCAGCACATGTCGACGAACTCATCGCGGAGCGCTTCGTATGCTGAAGCCATTGCGGTACTCCCTATCTGCGCGAAAGCTACCCCAGAGAATGTGTACTGTCAAAAGAAAATCCCTCACCGCGCTTTGCGCAGTGAGGGATCAATTCACGTCTTGGTCGGATACGGTTGAATGTGCGAATGGATACGCTTCCACGCGATGCGCTCCTCCCCCTCCAAAAGAGGCCATAGATCGTACGAGATGACGTTGCGATCAGGGCGCGCCGTCTCCAAAAAGTTCATCGTGAAGAGCGCCACATGCCCGAGCTTGCCGTCGGCGAACCACGCGAGCATTTTCAATCGCGCTTCACCAAAGCAAGGATTTTTTTCTTCGATGTACACGTGAGGATGGTGCACCAAGTAACTTCCCCATTTGTACGCACCCGTCACGTTCTCGGTGCTGACGCGTTTGTAGAAACTTCCCTCGTGCGGCCGGAGCGTGATGAGGAATTCTCCGAGCGCCCGCGGCTCTCCGTCGGGACCTACCATAATGAGGCGATTCGTCGCGATGTATACCAGCTCTGGCCTGTGCTCGCCGCCTATCGCGATCTGCGCGACGCGTGAGTCTGCGCAAAGCGCATCGAATTCTTCGAGCGCCACGCGCTCGCGCTCTTTGCCACGCTCATACACGAGCGAACCGCACAGCAGCGCGAATTCCTGCCGCACCGAGTCAAATGCCTTCGTACTCATTCCATTCCTCCGATACTCTCAAAGTGGTATACAGCCAGCGCGCACCGGTGTCAAAGATAATTATTCCTTTGGTTTATCTATTTTTTCGAGCTGCAATATCTTGAAGATGAAATACATCACGATACACAGGATGATGAAGTTGAGCAACGCCGAGGCGAAGCTGCCCACCTTGAGACTGCCGACGGCGAAGTCATTGAGGTCTTGAATGTGGCCGAGCAGGGGGCCAAGGAGCGGGTTGACGATGTCGTCCATGAGCGCCTGCACGAGTTTCTGTGCGGCACCGCCCAAAATAAAGCCGAGGGCGAATCCCGCGACGCCGCGCTCGCGCAAAAATTCAAAAAACCCGAGAGCATACTGCGAAACCATGGGTTTATTATACACGTCTTCCATGCTTTAAAATTAATATCTAGTGGCCGGCTTCATCGAGTGCTTCATTAACTAATGCATCGGCTTCTGCATTTTGCGCGCGCGGCACATAAGAGAATTTTGTCGGTCCAAAGACAACGAGAAGAGCGCGCACTTTTTTTGCCTGCTCTTTCAGTGCCGCCTCTTTGATCTTCCAATTGCCGGAGAGCTGTTCGGCCACAAGCTGGCTGTCGAGACGAAAGCGCAGCGCGCGGCCTTCGTGCCCGAGTTTTTTGAGCGCCTCAAGTGCGAGAGCCACCGCCTCATACTCCGCCCAATTGTTCGTCTGCCGCTCGCCCAAAAATTTCTTTCCCTTGTGAGTTATTTTTCCATCATCAACGATGACGAAGCCCGCACCGGCGGGTCCGGGATTTCCTCTCGCACCGCCATCTGTGTAGATCAGAACTTCTGACATATCACGCTGTTGTGCGTGAAAGAGTACGATATGCGTGGACGATTGCAAGTGAAGTAACCGGTATCGAGACGAGGAGCCCGACAAAAAGACAGATCGCGCCGACGATGTTGATGAGCGTCAAGATGAAAAGGAGTCCGAGCATCTGCCACAAATGGCCATGCGTAATGCGGTAGCTTTCCTTGAGCGCGGCGATCGGCGCGAGCTCCTTATCGATGACGATGTACTGCGAGAAGAAAAACATCAGCGCCGCGATGATGCCGGGGATAATGAGCATGATACATCCGAGAACGACGAGCACGCCGTAGAGAAGCACTGCGCCGGTGTAGTACCACAGCGGCTGCGGGTGCCAGAGGTCCCACGCGTGCGCCATGTGCGTATCGTGCGATTTCAGGAAAAAAGCGACAGTGCCCATGCCGAGCAACATCTGACCGAGCGTTTTGATGGCGAATCCGGTCGCGTTGCCGACGATGTTGTTGCCGAGCACGGCATTGAAAGATCCGCTCGCGAATCCTATCAACCATCCGAGAAAAAGGGTGAGTAAAGTAATGCCGACGAAAAACCACGCGCGCTGCTTGAAAAGATGCCAACCTTTTTTGATAGATGCCTCAATGAGTTCCATGCGAAAAGTTTAGCATGCTGTTGGTGTGCCGCTTTCGTTCACTGTTGTGTTCCGAATTTTTATCCCCGAGCCGCGGGCATGTGCACGAGCCCGTGATTGTTTGAGCACAACCGTAGTGCCCTTTTGACCCTCAACTCCAAGCACGGCGCGCGACGAATGTGAAATACGAAAGACGGGCGAGTCTCACGGGCTCGTGCACATGCCCGCGGCTCGCCATGCTGCAGGGTATTATGCGACCACATCAATAAGTCGCAACGCCAAACCTCCGCGATACGCATCACGCTCAATGGTCGCGAGCACTGAGGCGCTCTTCCCCATCTGCGGCGCGTGCGTGAAATCTTCGGGCGAGCGAAAGAAATCGAACGCCCTGCATCTCTCGCCGCTCTCGCGACTCTCGAGTAAAAGCTCAACGTGATTTTGTTCCTTTCCGAAACGCTTCAGTGACGTAACGATGATATTGGGAATACGGAACACCGGCTTCGGATTACCGGCACCAAAGGGCGCAAGCCTCGTAACGTCGCTATAGAGCGGCCAGCCGACATGGGAGAGGGGCACCTCTGCGTCCGATTTTTTTTGTATCGGGGCCGAGAGTTCCGCGGCGAGATCCGCAACGACTTTCGCCAAGACTTCCGGCAACGTGTGAACGCGCTCGTGTGAAACGGAGAAGCCGCCCGAGAAGGCGTGTCCGCCGGATTCGTTAAAAACGTCGCCCGCCTTCGCGAATAGATCGACGAGCGAAACGGTACCGTCGGAGCGGCACGAGCCTTTCAGATTACCTTTTGCATCCCGTCCCCACATGCACACGATGCCGCCGCGCTCCGACATGATGGAATTGGCTGCGAGGCCGAGCAACGCCGGCTTCCATGTCGTGTCGCCGAGCACCACGACGCGATCTTTGTCCGTGAAACGCGCGCGCACGGTCTTTTTGGCCGCTCTTACGATGGAGCTCACGACGCCCTTGCGCGATGCATTCAACTCTTCCAGATGAGCGGCGAGACGGTCAGCTTCTTCGGCATCACCGGTAATGAGCAATCGCAGCGCTGTTTCCGGCTCGCCCATGCGCGAGGCGGCATTGATGCGCGGCGCGATAGAAAATCCGATGTCATCTTCGGTGAGGTCGTTCTTTTTCAAACGTAGTCGGGTGCAGAGAGCAAGAATGCCCGGGCGTTTGGTTTTGCGAAGCACCTGCAAACCGAAGTGCGCGAGCACGCGATTTTCTCCGAGGAGCGGCACCATGTCGGCAATGGTCGCAATGCCGACAAGATCGAGCAGCCATTTTTCCCATCCGAGTGGGATATTCACAAACGCAACTAAGTTGCGTTTGTGTCCCTCATGTATCAGGGCTTGCACGAGTTTGAATGCGACCGCCGCGCCGCACAGATCGCGGAACGGATACGCACCGAGCTTCGGGTTCAAAATTGCGAGCGCTTTTGGCAATTCGGCGATGTGCTCCGCTTCGTGATGGTCGGTAACGATAACGTCGAGACCCAGCGAATTGGCGAAAGCAACAGAGTCGATAGCGACCGTGCCCACGTCGACCGTGATGATGAGCTTCACGTCGTTGTCGGAAAGTTTTTGTATCGCCTCTTGATGGAAACCATAGCCCTCACGATCGCGATGCGGAATGTACACCTCGAAATTGTGGTAAGAAATTTTATGAAAAAAATCCGAGAGTACCGCAGCTCCCGGGATCCCGTCGCAATCGAAATCCGCATAGACGGCAATACGCTCTTCATTTTTGATGGCTTTCAAAATTCTCGTAACGGCGATCTTCATACCGTGCATTTTCTCGGGAGCGTGCGTATGCGCTTCGTAATCGGGATTGAGGAACGCCTGAATATCCGATTCGGAAACGATGCCGCGTTTTTCGAGCAACGACTGTATGAGCGGCGACATGGACAGTAAGTATACGGTAGAAAGTATGCGGTGGAAATTCATTTACTTTATACGCGATACTTTATACTCTATACACATGGATCCCGATTGCATCTTTTGCAAGATAGTCCGCGGTGAGTTGCCGTCGTACAAAGTGTACGAGGATGACGCGACGTTCGCTTTTCTCGATATCCGTCCGGTGAATGCCGGACACACGCTCGTGATACCCAAAAAACATTCGCACAATATTTTTGATATCGAGCCGAATGATTGGGCCGAGGTAACCGAGACTGTGCGCAAGGTTTCGATAGCGATAGAAAATGGATTGCGGGCAGACGGCGTGAATTTGGCGATGAACAATCGCGAGCACGCTGGCCAAGTGGTCTTTCATCCGCACGTGCACGTCATCCCCCGTTTCAAGGGCGACGGGCTCAAGCTCATGCCGCAACGTTCGTACAAAGAAGGCGAGGCTGATTCGACGCTTGGAAAGATCCGCGATGCATTCTAGTAATAACAAAACGCGGCGGCACGAAGTGCCGCCGCGTTTTGTATGTAAAGTTATCGAATACCCGTGTCGACGTTGATGGTCTCGGTCGTCGTCATGCCCGCCGTGATGTGCACGGGAATAGAGCCTCCACTGCCTATGCCGCTGCAACTAATGGTGCCACTGGAGCCCGAGCAACTCGCGTTCTCCACTTGTAACGTATAATCTCCCGCATTCAGCTGCCCTGAGAAACTTCCGCCGAGATTCGCAGTGATCGTCGAGACGAGTGTGAGGCCGGAATACACGAAGATCTGATGTGCGGCATACGTGTCGGCCGTCGGCTGACACTGCGGTTGCGGCGGATAGGTCTCGACAGGACAGATCGGTCCGATAGATTCTGTGCCACTCAAAGTACCCGTCCCCGTGGTCGTAGGACACACGAACTGACAGTACGGACCGGTGCGGCCGACGTAGCTGCCGTCGGGGCAAAACATCGCATCGGATGTGCAAGCAATTCCGGTGTCGCACGAACCGTCGTGAATGAGCGTCGCGCCCGCCGCCTCCATCATGCATCGATTGCTGTACGTAGTCGGGCCTTGCGTGGCTATCGCGCAGTACGGAGGAACTTTGCGGCACGCGGGCTCCGGCGGCTGGCCGCACACCGGCGCGTATATCATGTTGCACACCGTGCCGCTTCCGACTTGCACCGTCGCTGATGCTGCAGCTGTCGCGCCGGCCGAATCGCGCACGGTGATAGAAACAGTGTATGTACCCGCGGTGGCATAGCTGTGCGTAAATGTAGTCGTCTGTACGAATACGTCTGCGCCCGAGGAACTCATCGCTTGCAGCGTCGGATAGGCCTGCTCATCACCCCACGTGATGTGGTAGCTGAGCGTGCCATTTTCGGGATCGCTCGCGGAAATGCTCCACGTGCCCGAAGTATTCAATGCGAGCGTAGTCGGACCGGAGAAGGACGAGACGACCGGCGGCTTGTTGGTAGAGACAGCGCGGTCACATGTGTAGCCGGTCAAGCACCCTCTCGAGTCTTTGACGCCCGTGGCAGGATTGCCGTCGGGGCAAAGTATCGGCATGTAGGTGAGAGGTCTGCATGCGCTCGAAGCGCCGACCGTAATGGTTACGCTCGCGATGTTCTTGTAGATAGGGCCTGCGAAACACTGTGCGCCTACAGGGCACGGGTTGGTGATGAATTTGAGCGTCGCCGTATACACGCCGTCTTTCGAATACGTGTGTGAGCCGGTGAGCGCGCGAGGGCATGCCATCATCATCGAATTGGGATTGCCGCCGCAGCCGACAGTGGCCGTATCGATAGTATTGTCGCCATAATCGAGCGCGTAGTTATCTGCTGATGCTCCCCCGAGCAGATACCAGAAGCTCACGGTGAGCGGTGAGGGGCCCGAGGAAGGATACGCCTGCAGAGCGCTCGTACCGCCGCAGTGTGCCGTGATCTGCTGACGCGTCATGGGACCGACGATGCCCACCGGCGAGAGTCCTTGTGACGATTGCCATTTGGCGACCGCGCCAGCCGTGACGGTCCCGTAGTACCCTGTGGCGGTGCCGGAGAAGGTGCCTTCATTTTGCAAAAATGTTTGCAGGTTCGTTACGTCCGAGCCGGTACTGCCTTGTGCGAGAGTCCTGGTGATAGTGCACCACCCGCCGCTCGAAACGACGGTGCTCGGAGAAATCGTCCCAATGGTCGAAGAGATGGCGCTGCCGGCGCCAGTGCCAGAGGTTTTCGCTTGCTGCACGAGTGTGGCTATTTGCGTTTGGAGAGTCTTGATCTGCGCGAGAAGCGCGTCGATCTGGGCTGACAGAGATGTGCTTTGCGCCGAGGCGGCAAGCGGTATAGCGACAAGCGCCGAACCAATGACAAACCCCAGCAGTGCCTTCTTCATATAATAGATGACGAATGAGCTGTTATAGGACTTACCATAGCACCTTTTGCGGCGAAGAGACCGTGAAGCTGTGGGCTTGTTTGAAGGCTGCACTCGCGGGGCAGTTCTCTTTGGGGTCGCTATCTGGCACTGCTGTGCCAGCGCTCAGTCTCGGCCTCGTCAGGCCTGCGAAGACCCCAAAGAGAACCGCCCACGCTCGTTGCCTCTCAATAATTCAAAAAAGACTATTTCAAAACATCAATGGCTGGCAAACTCCCTTTCAATAGATATTCGAGCATGGAACCGCCGCCCGTGGAGAGAAAGCCGAGCCTCCCTTCGGGAATAAGGTCTTCAATAGCAGCCACGGTATCGCCGCCGCCGATCACAGCCTGCGCGCCTTTTGCGACCGCCTTTTCGATAAGTTCGGCGATGGCATGCGTGTATGAAACATATCCGTCCTCGTACAGGCCGGTCGGACCGTTCCAGAGAATGAATTTGGCGTCCATGAGAAGGGGCGCTATTGCAGCGATGGAATCCGGCCCGATATCTACTATCTTGTCGTCGTCCAAGACATCCTGCGGCTTTTTTACTTTGGCGTGCTTGTCGGGCGTCTCTACGGTGACATCTACCGGCGCGACGAAGTGTGGATGCGAAAGCACGTCGAAGGTGGGCAGTTCCTTGGAAATGAGCGATTTGCCCACGGGATAGCCCTTGGCCTTGAAGACGTCGTTGGCAAGCGCGCCCGCGATGAAAAGGTGGTCGTAGATCTCGAGCAGTTGATGGACGAGCGGCGATTTGGTCTCGAATTTTGCGCCGGCGAGGATGGCGAAAGACGGGCCCTCGGGCTTGCGCGCTTTGTCGAGATGGTCGACCTCATCGCGCATGAGAAAACCGCCGTAGGCGGGCATGAGCTTGGCGAGCCCCACATTGGACGCATAGTTGCGATGCGCATCCGGAAACGCGTCGCCGACGAAAATGTCAGAGAAACTTTTCAAGAAATTGGCGAATTCGGGGTCGTTGGTCTCCTCGCCCGGATCGAGGCGCGTGTTTTCAATGACAAGACACTCGCCATCCTTGAGTGTTTCCACCTCGGAAGGCACGTGCGTAAAGGGCGTACCCAAAAAATGAATGGGCAGGTGCGGCGCGAGCTTGATGAGCGCTTCGGCGACGGGGCGCATGGACTGCCCCTTGCGACCGAAGTAGCCGGCCACGATGGTGCGTGCGCCCGCCTTGACGAGGTATTCGATAGTGGGCAGGGCACGCTTCAGGCGAAAGATGTCTTCGGGCATGCCGGCGGAATTCACCGGCAGATTCAAAATCGTGCGCAAAAAGACACGCTTGCCCTTGAGCTCACTCACCGGTATGGAATCAATGCATTTCATTTGGAGGTACCAATAGATTGTAGCAACACTTGGACGCGTTCGGGATCCGAACTTGCGCGGCCGACGAGCAAGCCGCGAACATCGCCGTTGCGCAGCATATCGGGCGCGTTCTTGTCTTCTATAGAGCCGCCATAGAGAATGACGACCGAATGGCCGGCTTCGCCGTGCAATTCGACGATGGTCTTGCGGATGAATATCGCCATTTCGTGCATGTCGTGAGGCCTCATTGCTGCCGCGGCGCCGATAGCCCACACCGGCTCGTAGGCAATGATCACTTTGGATACTTTGGTATTGGGAACATCGGCAAGACCGATGCGCAATTGCTCCCGCACAAAATCAAAATGTTCGCCGCCCGTCGAGCGGGTGGACTCGCCGATGCAGAGAATGGGCGTCATTTTGGCGGCGAGCGCCGCGAGCACCTTTTTTCGTGCATCTTCGCTCGACTCCCCCATGGCGCGGCGCTCCGCATGCGCGACTATCACGTACGCAGCGCCGCAATCCCGTGCCTCTTCGAGCGAAATTTCGCCCGTGAACGCGCCGCCCACTTCGTAATGCGCGTTCTGCACGCCGTATGAAATGTATTTGCCGCGAAATTCTTGATGCAGCTCGCGCAAAAAGACGGCCGGAGGGCAGACAATGACCGGCACGTGGGCGCTCTCAGCCGCTTTTTTCGTAACTTCCAGCAATTTTTTCGCGTCGCGGAACGTGGGAGGGTTCATTTTCCAATTTGCCACAATAAGAGACTTCATACAGATGGGTTCATCTTCCGAAGCAAAGCGGAGTCCAGCACCAATTTGCTTTGCGAATTGGTGCTGTGGCAATTCGCGACCACAATTCCTTTCATGCAGTGGATTTTAGCATAGCGCAAGGTGCATTGTGGATGATCGGCGTGGTATTCTCGAAAAAGTACTCTTGCTCGTTGTCATTTTCAGAAAGGTAAGACAATGGATTGGCTCGTACTGCTCAGAGACTTTCTCTTGTTCTTCTTGCGCCCCATCGGCACATGGATCGGCAGCTCGCTGAAAAGCCTTGAGCGTAAGAAGCGGCGCATTATGCGCATCCTCATCTCGATGCTCTTCATTACGCTCGCGTACGTCGCCAGCGCCTCGGCTTCGGTGTACGGGTGGT
>CAZHOB010000025.1:6721-23187 GCA_964534465.1 uncultured Candidatus Saccharibacteria bacterium | reverse complement strand
ACCACACCGCAGTGCGGGCCGAGGAACTTGTACGGCGAGCAGGCGTAGAGGTCGCTCGTGTCGGTGTTGATGTTGTGGAAGGTCATGATGAGCCACTGGTGATTGGCGGCGGCGGTATCCACCCACGACTCTATGGTCGCGAGCGAGGTATCATTGTGGCACTCCTGATGCTCAAGCTGGTAGGGATCGGATGACGGCGTGACCCAGCTCTCTATCGTCGCACCAGCGCTCGTGAAGCCAGCGTCTTTGACTATCTGGATGGTCGTCGAGTCGTATTCGCCGAAGGGATACGCGAAGGTCAGCACCGGCCCCACGTTCCATCCAAGGAGATCCTGTCGGCCGCCGGAAATTTCATCCGTCTGTTGCTGTTGCGTAAGTGTCGTGAGGTGCGGATGTGTGCGCGTGTGTCCGCCGATCTCGAATCCGCGCGCCGCGAGATCTTGTATCTGCGATTTGAACATGTAGCCCGAGAAGTCATTATCCGCGATCTGCTGCGAGACTACATAGAACGTAGCTTTGAATCCGGCATTGTCGAGGATGGGCGCAGCTGTCGTGTACTGATCTTCGGTGTTGTCGTCGAGGCGGAACGTAACTGCGCCGGTCGTGAAGATGTTGCCCCCGCCTCCACTGGAAGCAGGAATCAGCGAGGCGTCGTCTATGGTGAGAGTGCCGACTCCCTTGATGAGGTGGAAGATAGTAACGGCAGTGGCACCCGCGGGAGCAGTGAAGCCGACCGAAGAGGGTGCGAATCCGCTTGAAGCGGGAAGCGTGCCGAGATCTTTGTATGAGAATCCGCCGGCGCTCATCGTGAATTGGGCCGTGAGAATGCTCGAGATGTCGGATCTGTAGTTGTCGCTATATGTGTATTGCGAGCCGGCAGTGACGGCGACCGGAGTGAACCACCATTTCGCATCGCCCGAAGTGTACGCGGTGATCTGTACCTGCGCGCCGGAACCGCTCGCGCCGGTTACCGGATATGTGAGTGTGCGGGTATTGGTACCATAGCCGCCCTTGTTCCATCCTGCGGGCAAACCATTGGTGCCGGCCGTTTCAAAATTGCCGTTGGATATCAGATTGTTGCCGCTCGGTGGTGGCGGAGGCGTGGTCTGTACTTCCTGAAGCGAGAAGTTGTCTACAGTGAGCGTACCTACGGAATTGATGAGGTGGAAGAACGTGATCGAAGTAACGCCGGCAGGAGCTACGAATTGGAAGGTGTTGTTTTGGTACGAGGCGCTCGCCGGTACGTGCTGGAAATCTTTGTAGCTGAATGTGCCGCTGCTGTTGAAGCGCGCATCGATGATGCTCGGCACATCGGACATCGAATAATCCGAGAACTGGTACGTTTTGCCCGGAGTGATCGGCACATCAGTGAAATACCATTTGGCATCGCCGGATGTGTAGCTTGTGATCTGCACGGAAATAGCCCTGGTGCCGTCTTGCGCAGGAGATGCAGGATAGGTGAGGACGCGTGTGTTGGTGCCGTAGCCCCCCCTGTTCCATGAGGCCGGAGTAGACGACGACGTGCCTGCTGTTTCAACGGAAGGGTTGGCTATCAGGTTGGTACCAAGCGTCGCCTGCGTCGTAACTGTCGGCTGAACGGTGGTTTGGAGTTGGAGCGAAGGCAGATTGCTCGTGTTGTTCGCTGCTTTACCACTGTTGGTCGTCCACGTATCTGGCAGGGCTTTTTTCACAGAATGCAACGTCGTCGTGGCGGTGCTTTCCGTGCGGCCTGCTTTTGCTGCCATGGTCAGCGCGGGAAGCGAGATGAGCGCGCATACAGCGACGAGGCTGATAATCGAAGTATATTTTATGTTCATAAAAAGTGCCGAGAGGCATTACTGCTATTAGTAGAATGCACGATGATTGTGAAATAACAGCTGTGAAGCAGTAGTGAACCGTCGTGTATGAAATTCCGGCGGATTTCGTCGCTCACCATTTCTTCAAAGATGGTGGCAAGGTGAAGAACGCGGCCCCCGCTTTAGCGGGGGCCGCGTTCCTGTGTGCTGAATTTTCATTCAGCATTTTTGCGTCAGTTTAGAAGTGACAGGTATCGGCGCACGAACCACTCGGGGTTTTGCCCGTCATGGCCGTGTAGTGCGCGTTGATCTGCGTTTGCGAGAGCAACGTGTTGTAGATAGCCACTTTACCGACCGCGCCGGGGAACCATGTGTCCATGGCCATCGTGCCGATGTTGAGCGGCGAAGAGCCTGCCTGCGGTTTGACCGAGTACTGGCTCATACAGCCGGTATCCATGTGATTGGCCATGCTCCACTTTACGCCGTTGACCCAGATGGTGATCATGCCGGGGTAAGAGGAATTGCAGCCGGAAGGAGTCGTGTCCAAGTCGTACTCACCGACCACATGCAGCCACATGCCTTGCGAGATCACTCCCGAGGCAGGTTGCCAGTCGGCGCCGGAGCCCAATCCTGCGGAAGGATTGAAGACGTACGCAGAGAGGCGATAGTTGCGGCCCTGCGGAGTGGAGGCGGCGTATGAGCGCGCTTCCCACTCACAGGTCGGTGAATAATCCTGACACTTGCCCATCCAGTCGACATAGTTGTCTCCGCCTGCGTTGTAGCTGTACGTATCGGCTTTGATCCACGCTTCCCACGTAAATTTGTGGGTCGTCGGGATAGAGAGCGCCGCGCTCGAAGGCACTGTCAGATACTGACTCGAGCCGTTGAAGTCGGCAGCGACATCGCCGTTGGGGAGCGTTGCGCTTTTCGGCGCGCCGCCCATGTAGGTGCCGTTGTGTCCGTTGCCCGTCTTGTCTGTCTCTTTGCCTGTGGAGCCCGAGTTCATCGCGAGATACATGACAGGGTGATCAGCGAGAACTACCGAATCGTAACTGCTGCCCCCTGTTGGCGTCGGCGTGGGAGTCGGAGTCGGTGTTGGCGTCGGAGTTGGCGTCGGGGTAGGAACCGGTGTCGGAGTCGGCGTAGAAGTGACTCCACTCACAGTGAAGTTGGTAACTGTCGCGCCGCCCACATCTGCGTACTTGACCCAGTAGCTGATGCTGGATGCATTTGCTTGTTCGGTGCGGAAGGCGTAATTGGATGCAAGTGAGACTTCACTGCCGCCCACGGGTGTGACGTATACCGAATAGGTTTTCGTAGATACGTTCACGACCACACGGAAGTGGTACGAAGTACCGACGTTGTACGCGACCGACGCAGCTGCGGCGTAGCTTCCGCCGTTGCGAGCATCTATCGTGCCAGTGTTGTTGAAGCGTACGATCGCTGCGAGATCGGTGTATGCGCCGGCTTGCACCGGTGAGAGACCGATAAGCGCGTCTTCTTTATTCACGAGCGGCACGGAATCGAAGGAAGCTGTGAAGCTGCCCATCTGCGCGGTTATCGGAGTATTTGTCCACGGAGTGTTAGTCGGAGCCGGTGTGGCCGGTGTCGGTGCAGGCGTCGGTGTCGGTGTCGGAGTAGGAGTTGGCGTCGGCGTCGTGGTCGTGGTTCCGCTGATCGTGAAGTTGGCGACGCTTACGCCGCCCATCTCCGCGAACTGCGAACGATAGATGAGCGATGTTGCGCTCGCCTGTTCCGTGCGGAACGCATAATTAGACGCGAGCGCGATCTCACTGCCACCCGCGGGCGTGACGTATGCCGAGTAGGTATGCGCCGTGACGTTCACCACCATGCGGAAGTGATACGAAGTACCGGCGGTGTACACGACCGATGTCGCTGCGCCGTAGCTTCCGCCATTGCGCGCGTCGATCGTGCCGGTCGTGTTGAAGCGGACGATGGCCGCAAGGTCTGTATAAGCTGCCGCTTGAACCGGCGAGAGTCCTATGACAGCGTCCTCGTTATTCGCGGCCGGCGTCGCATCGAACGATGCAGTGAAGCTACCCGTCTGCGCGCCGAAAGCGGCGTTAACCCACGATGCTGCATTTGCTAATACTGGTGTGAAGAACAGCAGTGCTGCCCCCACAATGATCGTTCCCGCGATGCCAATGGTGGCAAGTAGGCTGACCGAGCGCGAAAGCGCTACGCCTGCCTGCCTGCCGGCAGGGCTTTTTGTAGTACTCATGTTGAGTTTGTGCGCAATTAAGACCCCATTCGTTAGAATTTAATTACGCTGTTAAATTTTTTGTAATCTGTTAAACCAGTGCGAGAGAGGTTCGTATCCACATGCCTGTGACGCGAACGCACGCTACACACAAAGCTCACACTACGTACGGCTGACGCACGGTCAACAGCAAAATTACGGCGTTTTTTTCATGAATCGCGCATGTGGCAGCGTTGACACTCATAGCAGCTTCATGATTTTCGGATTAGGCCACCCAAGGTAAAACAGTACAAGCCTTTCGAGCATGCTACGATAAAACAATGCCAAGGAATTTTTTTGAAATGCTTGAAGCAAAATGGGCGAGCGGAAAATTCCTGTGCGTCGGGCTCGATCCGGATATCGAAAAGATCCCCGAGGAAGTAAAGAAACAGGGCACGCAGGCGAGTATCATCGCCTTTAATCGCGCGATCATCGACTCCACGCTCGATATCGTATGCGCCTACAAGCTCAACAGCGCGTTTTATGAAGTCCACGGCGACGAGGGTTGGAGCGCGATGCGCAATGCTATCGCCTATCTTCTGGAAGCGGCGCCGGATGTACCGGTCATACTCGATGCCAAGCGCGCCGACATCGGCTCGACGAGCGAGGCGTATGCGCAGGCGGCCTTCGATCATTTGCGCGCCGACGCTATCACGGTCAATCCATACCTCGGATTTGACGGTTTAAAGCCATTTTTTGACCGTCGCGAAAAGGGCATATTCGTCCTGTGCCACACCTCAAATGACAACGCTGGCGAGATTCAGGAGCTGAAAGTCGAGGAGAGCGAGCTCTACAAAGTGGTCGCGCAAAAGACAGCTCATGAGTGGAACAAGAATGGCAACGCATGCATCGTGATGGGGGCGACGCATCCCGAGCAGCTCGCGGAGGTGCGCAAGGTGGTAGGCGACATACCCATGCTCATCCCGGGCGTTGGCGTGCAGGGCGGCGACGTGGAAAAATTGGTCGCGGCGGGCAAAAACAGCAAAAAACGCGGTTTTCTCATCAATGTGTCGCGTTCCGTCCTCTACGCATCGCAAAAAGATTTTGCCAACGCCGCCCGTGGCAAAAGTAAGGAGATCGATGGTATGATACGCGCGGCTCTAAAAGAGGTATCGCAATGAGATTGAACGACCACCACGTAGAAGAACTGCTGCGCAAGATAGGCGCCGTTCGCAAAGGGCACTTTGTGTACAAATCGGGACGACACGGTAACGAGTACATCAACAAAGATGCGCTCTTTATGTATCCTCGGGAGCTCTCGATGATCTGCAAAGAAATGGTCGAGCGATTTCACGTGGATGGATTCGTCGGGCGAGTCATCGGGCCGGCCGTTGGCGGGGCCATTCTCGCGCAATGGGTCGCTCATCATTTGCAGAGCATTTATCCATCGCGCGACGTGCGCGCGCTCTTCGCAGAAAAGGACGGAGATGCTTTCATTATCAAGCGTGGATACGACGAGGTCATAAAGGGCACACGAACCCTCGTGGTGGAAGATGTGGTTACGACCGGTGATTCCGCAAGGAAAGTGGTGGAAGCGGCGCAGCGTGCCGGTGCCATTGTCGCAGGAGTTTTTGCACTCTGGAATCGCGGAGGCAGAGCTATCAACGTGGGCAATGTCCCGTTCCATGCTCTGATATCAACGGAGATCGAATCCTACCCCGAAAAAGCGTGCTACTTATGTGAACAAAACGTACCCGTCAACATTGACGTGGGCCACGGCAGGGAATACCTCGCACGAAAAAAGCAGAACCCCGAGTGACCTCGGGGTTCTTTCTATCAACGCCGGCCGCTGCGTTTCGGTGCACAAAGCTGCTTTTCGTCGGGTGCGGATGGTTCTGCACTCGCCAAGGTTAGCACTTTGGCCAAGTCCTCTTTGGGTACGTCGTGCCTATGGTAGGCCAGATAGTGAACAGCCAGGCTGTTGGTCTTCAGTCGCCGACCATCGGTCGTTGTAACAAAATGATCACGGTTGCTGCTGTGAGCTCCGCAGGAGCATGTATGAAAACCTCGCCAGGCTTTGTCGCCTGCTTTCGCATTTCGCAAAGCGGTCGCCATGATCCGCGTCAGTTCGTCTATCACTGGCTCGCGTGATGGCGGGTTCTCCGGCTCGATCATCAATATCCCGCTACGGTCGATCATTCCTCGCTCCCATTAACCAGGGTTTAACCAGAGTTCACTATACGACAAGACGTCAAATTGTCAAGATTCGTTTTCGCCTTTGCGCAGGAACATGTAGCAATCTTCGAGGGCTTTGACGGCATCGCCTGCGGCTATGTTGTTCTGGTGGTAGAGGCCCGAGGTGGCGTCGCCCGCAGCCCAGATGCGGGGATGCGAGGTGCGCTCAGTGCTTGGGTCGACTCTGATCTGGCCGATCTGATTTTTCTCAAGCGTATTTCCGATCCACTCGGTGCTCGGGATGAGGCCGATCTCGACAAAGACGCCTTCGGCGGGCACGAGCATTTCGCTGCCCGTTTTTGCATCCTTGTAGCGTACGGCTGTCACGAATTGCTCGCCTTCGATGGCCGCTATCTCGGCGTTCCCGACGATGACCATTTTCGGATTTGCTTTTGCAGCGGCGATAGTGATCTCATCGGCGCGGAAGTTATCGCTGCGGTTGAGCAGGGTAACCTTTTTGCAATATTCAAGGAGCTGGAGGGATGTCTCAAAAGCGGCGTTGCCCCCGCCGATGACTACGACGGCCTTGTCGGCAAAGAGCGGGCCGTCGCAGCTCGCGCAGTAGGTGAGACCCTTTTGGTCGTATTTCGCAGCTCCCGGCACTTCCAGTTTGCGGCGCATGGCGCCCGAGGCAATGATGAGCGCCTGCGCGGTGATGACTTTTTCTTCTTTGCCGCTTTTCACTTTGAGCTCCACGGAATCGTCTTTGGGCGTGAGGGAGGTGGCCCATGCGCCGGTCATGATCGTGAGCCATTCGCCTGCATAGGCTTCCGTGTGCTCACGAAGATTTTTGGCGAGGTCAGCGCCGGAAATAGCCTTGGTGCCGATCCAGTTGTGTACCTCCGAAGAGACGTTGGATTGACCGCCCCATTCACCGACGACGAGGACGGTTTTGAGCCGTTTGCGCGCGGCATAAATAGCCGCCGCTGCACCGGCAGGACCACCACCGACAATTGCGAGTTCAAAGTCATTCATAAGATAGTAGCCACTAGGGTTTAGCCACTAGTGGACACTCGTATTTTAACATCATTTGTATTTCCTAGTGGCAGTCGCTAGTGGCTAACGACTACTTCCGTCTCAAAAAGGAAGGCAAACCGCCCCACGTGTCATCATCTTCTGTCTGTTCCTGCTTGGCGCGGACTGGCTCTGGCTTGGACACGTCTCTGACGATGCGCTCTCGGACCACTTCGGCGTGGTCGTCCTCTCCATGTCGTCGATCACGAATGCTTGCCGGCGGGACGTCTTGCTCTTTCTTGACCACGCCGATGCGTCCATGGGAAAAGTAGCCCGCGCCGCGTCCCCCTGTCTCGGGGAAACCCGTGGCGATGACCGTGACGCGCACCTGACCCTTCTTGAGCTCGTCGTCGATGACCGCGCCGAAAATGACCTTGGCGTCCGGATCGATGGCTTCGGTGATGACGTTGGCCGCATCCTGCACCTCAAGCATGCCAAGGTCGTCGCCACCCGCGATAGAGAAGAGTACGCCCTTTGCGCCAGTGATGCTGACTTCGAGAAGCGGAGAATTGATGGCCGCACGTGCAGCCAATTCGGCGCGCTTTTCGCCTACGGCCGTGCCGATACCCATGAGCGCGCTACCAGCATTGGACATGACGGCGCGCACATCGGCGAAGTCGACATTGATGAGGCCGGTCGTCGTGATGAGATCGGAGATGCCTTCGACTGCTTGTTTCAAAATGTCGTCGCACATCGCGAAAGCGTTGCGGATGCCTGTCTCGCGCGAAACGATGGCGAGCAGTTTGTCATTCGGGATGATGATGAGCGCATCGACTGCTTTGCGAAGCTCAGTGAGACCCGCTTCGGCCAATCGTGCGCGCTGTGAACCTTCGAAGCTGAACGGTTTGGTAACGACGCCGACGGTGAGCGCGCCCTGCTCGCGCGCGATCTTCGCGACCACGGGTGCAGCGCCGGTGCCGGTGCCACCGCCCATGCCGCAGGTTACGAATATCATATCGCTGCCCTTGATGGCTTCCTGAATTTCTTCACGCGTCTCGTCTGCGGCTTGTTTGCCCTGATCGGGATTCATGCCGGTGCCGAGACCTCGTGTAAGCGCTTTGCCGATGTGTATCTTTACTTTGGCCTTGGATTTGTGCAGGTCTTGCGCGTCGGTGTTGATCGCAATGAAATCGACGCCCTGCACATGCGAGCTCACCATGTGATTGACGGCGTTGTTGCCCGAACCCCCCACTCCGATGACGCGAATTCGTGCAAAAGAATCTATATCTGACTTCACTTGCTTGGTCATAGTTCAAGCATGATAGCACGATGAAAAAAACGCCAATCTTGACGGACGACGTAGAGCGATGAGAAATGCGAAAGTACCCTTTCGCATTTCCGAGCCGAGGAGTCCGCAACGAATAGTTGACAGGGGATAACAGAAATCGTCTCCTGTGCGCACGGCGAGTACATGATTGACTTTATAGACGTCGCAGGAGACGATGGCTTACAGTAATACGACAACGAGGTGTGTTGTGGCAGAACGGTCAATTTTTACTCCACTGCAACAAAAGCTGCTCGAGAGATGCGAGGTCCACATAAGCGGCCCGATAGACGACGACATGGCCGACTATGTACACGAAGCGTTCCTGCACTTGCGAGCAGAAGGCAATCCTGACGTCGATATATACCTTCGCAGCGAAGGTGGCGATTTCGTCAGCGCGCTTCACATATATGACGAGATCCGCTTTTATCAAGGGAAAACCCGCGGCATCCTCAACGGATTCGCCTACTCCGGGGCTGCAATTGATTTGCAAGCTTGCACGGAGCGCTGGTCCTATCCGCACGGCTCACTGCTCATTCACAACGGCAAGTCGACCGACCGTCATCCGAAAGAGGACTTTGCGCACGCGCGCAAGAGGCAAGATATCATTCGGCGTTTTGATCTCGCTCAACGCATGATGTACGACATTTTCACGCGCCGTACCGGCAAGACGGAAAATGCGATCCGCATTCTATGCGAGCGCAATCAGGTCATGACGGCCGAACAGGCGAAAAAATTCGGTCTCATAGATCACATCATGATGCCACCCTCACGCTGAGGGTGGTTTCTTTTTTTGAGAATGCTATGAGATGTCATCTCATAGCAGTGGTCTTTGTTTTTGATTTGACATTATCACCGTATTTAGTATGAATTGCTTAGGAAACAGAGCCAAAAAGGAGGATCCCATGGCCTTAAAGGACCCTTGCCTCCATTGTGGCGGCAATCTGCTCGAGACCGACACCGCGTGCAGGCGCTGCGGTACCGTTTTCAATTGGGACTGGTACAGAGGTGTTTGCGACGGAGCGAAACTGTCGCGCGATCTCCGAAGGCAGCACGGTGACCAAGATTCTGGAAGGAAGACGCCATGAAAAGCGGACAGAAATGCGAGAACTGCAGTCGCTCCTTGGCGGTCGGCGAACGACGTTGTCTCTGCGGGACCCTGCCGAATGTTCGCCTTAAGGGCGGTGAGTCGCTCAACACAAGGTGCCGATTTACCTGGCGCGGTCACGCGAACAGACTCGTGAAGCGTCAAGGAGAGCGTCATGAAGGATGGGAAAAACTGCTTGCATTGCGGCCGTGCGCACAGAGTGGGCGCGGAAGTCTGTGATTGCGGCAAGCCAGTGCAATTAAGTGTCGCAGACGTTCGCGGGGCTATACGGCGAGGTTGTTCGAGCCACGTTGCCTGGTCGCGTTTGCGAGGCGTTCGTGCGAGGATCATCGGTGGAAAACAAATCTAACCACCGACCTTGATCTTCTGGTCATTCAAAATTTTCAAACCCGTCTTAATTGGCGGGTTTTTTTTATGGCAGCAAGGAACGAAAGGTTTGTTTTATAGAATCTTTTACATTGGTGAGGATGTCGCCGAGGGAGAAGGAGCCGCCGCCGAGGTCTTCGCCGTATGCCCATTTGCACAGTCCGTAGGCGACCGCCCACGCGGCGTCCACGCTCGAGGAGCGCGGCAGGTAGCCTATGGCACCGGCCTGTGCGGGCAGATGCAATATGGCGCGCGCGATGTCTTCGGTACCCCCAAAACCGCCGCCGCCGCCGGTGATGATGATGCCCGCGGGAAGCAGGCGCTGGCGGCCAAGCGATTTCAGATGGGCATTAATGAGCGCGAACATGTCTTTGAGTTGCGTCGTAACGATGGTCTGCATCTTGCGATGCGGGATATCCGAGCCGGTCACGCCGCCGCGCTTCAGGCTTTCGGCCTCCGTGAGCGGTATTTTGAAAGAAAGCGCGATCGTATTAGTGATGTCGGACGAGCCGATGGGAAAGACTTTGAGCGAGATGGGAACGTTGTCGTTGAACACAATAATAGAGAGCGTCTCGGCGCCGATGTTGGCGAGCACGACGCCCGCGATCTTTTGCGCCTTGGTCAGGGTGACGAGGCTTGCCGCGAGGGATGAGACCATCACGTCTTCCACTTCCACTCCCGCCGCTTCCACCGCTTTTATCAGGTCCTCATGGTGCTGCGCGAGCATCGTGATAATGAGCGTGTCGACAGTGAGCTTCGTCCCTTGCATGCCCTGCGGCTTACCGATGACTTTGGCGCCGTCTATCCGATATTCGAGCGGGATGGTGTGAATGATGTTGCGATTGGCAAGCTTGGACGTGATGCGCTTCTCGCTCTCGCGCAGCGCGCGCTCGATATCGCGATCGGTAACGATGCCGCCGGATTGGGTAAGAGTAACATCGCCGGTCGAGCGCATTTCATCGAGACCGACACCTCCGAGCGCTACGCGCGCGCGACGCACCTGTACACGCGCCGCGCTTGAGGCGCGCATGAGAGCCTCGCTGATGCTCTTCGTCGCTTCCTTCGCATCGATGATATAGCCGTGGCGCATGCCTCGGGAAGCGGATTGGCCGGTGCCAAGTATCTGCATGGGAAGTTCGGGATTTTCTGCGGGAGCGGCGATGACTACTTTCACGTGATAGGTGCCGATATCGATACCGCAGTAGGTCTTCTTGGCCATGTCTCCATTGTAACGCCTCGCAAAGGGGTCAAAAAGGGAATTCCAAGGGGAAAAATGCAAAGAAAAAGCGCCGCGCTAAAGCGCGGCGCACTCTCACGTGACCGTATCAAATCGCGAGAGTTTGAAGGCAGAAAGATCATACGAGTGCGGTTCGTCGAGCACCAGCTTTGCAGCCAATTCCCCGATAGCCGCCGAATGCTTGAACCCATGACCGGAGCAAGCCGATACGATGAGCACATTTTCCATTTCGGGATGCCGGTCGATCACGAAATCCCTGTCGGGCGTTTGCGTGTACTTGCAGGTCGCTGCTTTCACGCGCTCGCCAAGCAAAGCGGGGGCCGTGTCTTTCAGCCGCGCTTCCATCTCTTGGTACTCGGCGAGAGAAACGCGCCGATCAACAGTGTCAGCAGTCGTTTCAGTGGTGCGGTCGTCTATCGCGACCTTTACCATACCGTCTACCGACTCAGGGAATCCATAGATGCCGGGACGCTCCCAAATGTAGACAGGCAGCTTCGTGAAGTCACCGCCGGGACGGAACCAGAACACGAGCTGCCGCGTGACGCTGAAGTGCTTCTTCTGCGGATCCGGTAAAAAATCTCTGACCCATGCGCCAGAGGCAATGATGCATTCTGGTGCACGAAATTCGTCGCGCGAAGTCGAAACGACAACTTCGCGGCCGCTCGTGCTGATATTCTCGACCTTCGTTCCGAACTGCAGCCACGCGCCTTCTCTTTGCGCCATGTGCCAATGTGCCGAGAGGCATTGTTCGGCAAAGAGAACGCCCGCGTCGTTCTCGTAATAGCCGATCTCATCATCTGCCACGCGAAAGAGCGGAAATTCCTTGCGGATCCTATCAGCAGTGAGGATGCGATGTGCGATACCGAACTGCTGTGCGACTTTAATGGTCGTGGCAACGAAACCTTTCTTTCCGTGAAAAGTGCGGTTGCTTTCCGTATCGCCGATGATGAGGCCGCCGGTAGGTCTGTAGAGCTCGAATTTGTGATCGAGCAATGCTTCGAGCTCCCGCCATATTTCATGTGAGCGCATCGCGAAAGGCGTATATGCGGAGCCTTCGCCGATAGCAAGTCGCGTGATCCGTGATGCTCCGTGACTCGAACCAAAAGTGTGCCGCGGCGCGAACTGATCAATTCCGACCACGTGCACGCCACGCAATGCCAGTTGGCACACCGCGGCACTTCCATGTGCCCCGAGGCCGATGACGATAACGTCTGTTGTGTGGCTCAATTGTGTCTCCCTTTGTCTCTTGCGGAATCCTGACAAAAACTGCGCAAAAAGCAACTACGACGCAAGGCCGAACTTTTTCAAAATTTTATGCTCTTCGCGCTCCATTTTGTCACCATGTGCAAGCCCTTTGAGATGAAAACAGCCGTGGACGAAAAGAAGGGCCAAACGCTTTTTAAGCGGCATGTTAAATTTTTTCGCCTCGCGCGCCGCAGTCATTACATTCAAAAATATTTCACCGGCATTTTTTTCCAGTTCAAATGAGAGAACGTTGGGGGAGTAACTTTTCTTGCGATATTGCTTGTTGATCTTTGTGGCGAGCGCATCTCCGCAGATCACGAGCGAAAGATCGCATGTGGGGAGAATAGCCTTGGCAATTTTTCCAAACGGAATGCCCCGCGTTGCGGGGCTCTTCACGGTACTCCGGATATCGAGTGACATCTACCTAGCGCGCGATCGGAGTGCCTTCACCGAGCTTGTTGGAAGGAGCCGGTTCGCGGGTGTAATTCTGCTGACGGGTAGGTTCCGCTATCTTGCCCTCCTTGATGGCGAGGCGGTAATCCGCGCGACGCTTCAAGAGCTTGAGAGCGCGCTTTTTCTTGACGGTCTTGGATTTGTCGCGCTCGTAGTAGCGGCGGTTGCGGACGATCTTGACGGTGCCTGCGCCCTGTACGCGACGGGTAAATTTGCGAATAGTCGCCAAAGCGCTTTCGCTTCCGGTCTTTGTGACTTCTGCATTTACTGACATGTAGGCGAGAGTTTAGCACGGGAAAAGGGGGCAGTAAAGGGCAACGAAAAGGGCCGCTTTAAGGGCGGCCTTAAGGTATTAAGGAACAGTGACGCGTTAATGCGGCCTCAATCGTTCAAATTCAAGCCAAAGTTGGGAGCGGCGTGTTCGACCTCGGGAAACTGTTTCCAGCATGCGATAGCTTCAGGCACGGTGCGGCCATCGTTAATATGGACGAGATACCACTTGCCTCGCGCCATTACGAGAAGCTCTCGTTCTACTGCTGTGCCGCATTCGCGGTTCATTTGTGCCAGCCGTTCGTTTGAGTTTGCGCCACTGGTCATTACAAGGAATTGATCTGGCACGTAATTCTGTGCATTGGCTGCGGACATCGAAAGAATCGCTGCAATAGCAGCAACAGTGAACTTGAGCATTTACGCCTCCTCTGTCTATCGCAATTGTAACGTTTTCGGTAGCTTTCTCAAACCTTCTCCGATTTCCAGTTGCCCACGCGGTGGCGTTTGAGGTAGGTGGCGAGCTCGGGGACGGGGACGGCGTCCTGACTATTCGTAGCTACTTCGCGCACGAGTATCGTGCCTTCCATCGCTTCTTTGTAACCCATGATCATTACGTAGGGGGTTGCGAGCCTGCGTGCTTCTGCCATCTGTTCGCCGATGCGCTCAAAGGTGAGGCCTTGGTACACCGGTACCTGCGCGCGGCGCAGCGATTCGAGCACGGAAAGCGAGCGGCGGCGGGCTTCGGGACCGAGGTGCGCATAATAGATAGAAGGAATGCCGCGATTGGCGCGCTTCACGCGGCTGGAGCCGCGCACTTCGCAGCTGATAGAGACCATTGCGGCGGGCATCACACGCCCTGCAAAACGCGAGGCGAGCGGATCGTAGCGACCGCCGAAGGCGAGCGAGATGCGCTGGCCCGTCTCGGCATCCATAGAAGAAATTTCAAAAAGTGATTGTGCCCAACAATCGCGACTGCCGAGTATGTGGGCGTTGAGCTCGTATTGGAGCCCGCTGACCTCAAGGTATTCGAGTAGGTCCCAAAAACGGCGGCGCTCGTCTTCGGTAAGGTATTCCATCGGCTGCGGCGCGCGGGGCGTGGTGGGGTGGCCGCGCTCTATTAATTGTATGAGCGTGCCGAGCGGATCCTCCGCGGCCTTCGGGCGAAGCGTCGGTGAAATGGATTCGATGTGCTTGCGTAAGTACACGCCCACATCGCGGACGAATCGATTGGACGATTCATATGAGCCCATGTTGTTGACCGAAAGCACGCGCTCCCCGATACCGGCGTCTTCGGCTATCGCATGCGCGACCACGATGAGCATCGCTTCGGCCACCGCGCTGCCCGTGCCCATGATATGGAGCTCAAGCGATGTGCTTGGTTCGGTGGTCGCGCCGGTGGTCACTCGCCATGCGAGGAGCGCGCCCGTCGGCTGGACGAACGGGACGCATTTGCGCGCGGAGATGCACAGCACGCGCTCATCGCGCCGCGCGAGCGCGATCTCGGGAGCACCTTTCATTATTTTGCGCGTACGGTCCGCCTGAGAGGGATTGCGCTCCAAGTCATCGAGCGGCGAGAAGCCGTAGTATTCGGCTATCGCGATCGCATTGGAAAGAAATGCCGATGTCGACGGGTGCTTCGTGTCCTTGAGACGTATCATACATTTTTAATTCGTTTGATAACGTGCTTCTCCCGGAAGCACACCGACGCCATTGAGCGGATACAAACGAACGAACACGCGCCCGACGATGTCTTTTTTGGGCAACACACCCCACAATCTGGAATCTGCCGATACGTGCCTGTTGTCGCCGAGGACAAAATATTGATCGGGGCCGAGCGTAACCTGCATATCGGTCGCGCCACCGAGATTTTCCGGCGAAAGATACGGCTCTTTGATAATGAAACCTTCCGGATGTTCCTGATTCACTATCATCACGGTCGGCCCCGCGCCGGAGAGCAGCACTTTTTCTCCCGGCAGACCGACGACGCGCTTGATGAGCGCGCGTGAGGTGTCTTGCGGCAGGTCGAAGACGATGACATCGCCGCGCTGCGGCTTGCCGAAATCGTAGGTGACGCGATCGACAATGAGATAATCCCAATTATTGAATGTCGGCTCCATCGATGCGCCCGAGACGATGTATGGGGCGGCTATGAAGAACCGAATGAACAAGGCGAGGCCGAGCGCGACCGCAGTGTACCCGAGAAATGAGCCCTGCTTGAGGAACGGAATTTTTATAGAACCCGTGTCGTTCCCGACATTCTCCGACGAAAGCGACGGATCAGGATTCATATCGTATATATATTGTACACCGCGCGGGAGACGTTGATGATCTTCAAAAAGGAGTTCCCATTTCGCATACAGGCAATACAAACGGGATTCATGTGCGAGCATCTTACTACGCCGTGAAGATTGACACCAAGAGATTTACCGTGGTGCACGACGAAAAATTCAAAACTGTGGATAAGTCCGGCCGCGAAGCGGCCGGAAAGATCCAAAATCCAAGTAACAAATTCCAAAATTGAATGCAAAATGCAAAAATGCCCGCCGTTTGGAATTTGGAGTTTGTAAATTGGAATTTGGTGCTACTCTAGCACCAATGGGATGGGTAATCATCGGACTCGGTAATCCGGGTGAGGAATATGCAGGCACGCGGCACAACGCGGGGCGCCTCGCGCTCGAATTTTTTGCAAAGTCGGAAGGATTCAATGATTGGCATGCCGACAAGAAGTCCAAATCGACCGTCTCGACCGGAATGATAGAGAAAAAAGTCGTCGCGCTCGTGTGCCCCGATACGTTTATGAACAAATCCGGTGCCGCGGTGGCGAAATTCGTCAAAAACCCGAAAGCGGCTGAACACATGGTCGTCGTGTACGACGACCTCGATTTACCGCTCGGCACCATGAAGCTCTCGTACGATAGGGGCTCGGGCGGACACAAAGGATTGGAATCCGTGATGCGCGCGGTGAAGACACAAAAATTCACACGCATCCGAATCGGCGTCTCGCCATCCACTGCGGCAGGCACCTTGCGCAAGCCGGACGGCAAAAAAGAGGTCAACGATTTCATTCTCACCAAATTCAAGAAGCACGAGATAGAAGAATTGAATAGAGTATTCAAACGAGCCGCAGGCGCTATCACGACCACGGTCCTCTTCGGTCCCGAGCGCGGGATGAACCAGTTCAACTAAAAAGAAACGGACTCGGCTACTGCCGAGTCCTCTATTCCTTATTCAATTTCGTCCTTCCGATCTTTAAACTGTGACATCCATGGGAGCATGAC
>CAZHOB010000025.1:0-6621 GCA_964534465.1 uncultured Candidatus Saccharibacteria bacterium | reverse complement strand
CTTATTCAATTTCGTCCTTCCGATCTTTAAACTGTGACATCCATGGGAGCATGACTATCAAGACCGCCCGGTAGATCACGTACATGACCCCGAAAAAAGAGAGACCGAAGCCAAAGCTCGCAGCGGTACTGTGGTGTTGCTGGAGTTGCTCTATCCAACCGAGTCCCACGAAGAGGAACGTGTAGAGCGCGGTCGTCAGTAAAAACGCTGCCAGCGTCGATACGTTTTCAGCGTTGACCTGAATGTCGTACTTCCTCTCAGCCGACTTGATCTCACGGCGACCGTGGTCGCCCCAGCCGCCATTGCGCGGGGCAGGCTCGATGGGCCCCTGCACCGTTTTGAAGATGCGAGGCGCATACGTGAGCAGGATCATCGGAACAAGCATCACGGACAAGCAGACAAAAAACGTTTGCAGTGCGGTGAGGCTCGTAAACCATGTAGACAGGACCAAAGAAACATTCATGGACGTTCTCCCAATATTTTTTTCTATTCCACTATAGATAGTACGTGTGCTCGCGCCGCCGTCAATGATCATGACTCATGGTCGCTAATGTTCAAGAAACACGAGAAAGAAGAATTGAATAGGTATTCAAAAAAACAGAAAGGCTCCGCCGAGACGGAGCCTTAGAGCATCACTCTTGTGGAGGATGCGAAACTTCCATGCCTTCGGGGCAATCGGTTGCTGCCTCGACGAAGACAAAGGTCCGCTCAAGATTCTTGAGGGCATCGGCCTCGAACACCTCACGACCCTCCGACTCAATGACGCCGTCCTCAACGTATCCGTCGACCTGCTTCTTGACCCACTCCACGGCCTCGCTGCGAATGGCACACGCGGCTCGTTGCTCGGGATCCTCCGTCTGCGCAAAGGCGGGCGAGAGAGCCGAGAGCAGTACTGCAATAGCTAGGAACTTTTTCACTATATTTCTCCTCGTGGTTTCGCTTGTGGCATTTTACGTGGGCACGTGTGCTTGTCAACGCCGACGCGTGAACGGTCGACGTCCCGACCACGGCGTCAGGGTAAATAGCAGTCTCCTTTGTGTGGGTACTGCGGGGTATCGTAACCCCTATGCCAAGCGCGTCAATGCACCGAATTGTTGACTTGGACGGGGGAGCGGGTAGTGTGGTGACAGGAAAGAGACAAGGGGATAAAGATGAGACAGTCAGCGAAATCAATGTTGCTCACGAGGGCGGCTACACATCGTGAGCTGATCAAGGTGGCGACATTTGCATTTGATAAAGATCGTCACGATGGAATAGCGACGATACTGGAGCAGATCGCGACACGGATAAAGGTGTCTGCCACGTTGAGTACAGAGCAGCTGGAAGCAGTGCTTGTCGACGTAGGTCATGCGTTCAACTCATGTTCGGGCATGCCCGCAGAGTTGGCACGTGATATCCGCAGCATTGCCACGCATATCAATTCTTGTAGCGAGTGACACAAACGGCCGGCGCGTATCCTCGCGCCGGCCCTTCGATTTTAATTTTAAGAATTACTCCGCAGGCTTCAGCGTCATGCGGCGCTCCTTCGGCTCGAAGAAGGTGATAGTAAAGGGATACACCTTGCCGAGCTCAAGCTTGGAGCGCAGCTCCGTCTCGCTCGCGAATTCGGAGATGTGCACCAGTCCGGCGACACCTTCCTCGATAGAGGCGAGCGCGCCGTGCTTGTTGTATTTGATGACCACCGCGTCCACTTTTTGGTCTTTGTGGTATTTGCCGGCAGCCATTTTCCACGGGTCGTCCTGCAAGGCCTTTATCGAGAGCGATACCTTGTCGTCCTTTATCTCGATGACCTTCACCTTGACCCCCTCGCCGATCTTGTAGCGGCCCTTGGGATTTTCCACGAGCGCCCAATCCATTTCGGAAATGTGCACGAGGCCCTCGAGACCTTCCTCGAGCTTCACGAAGACGCCGAATTCCGTAGCGCCGGTGACAGTGCCATCCACGACATCGCCCACGTGGTATTTCTCCACGAGTGATGCGCGCTCCGTAACGCCCGCACCCTTTTCGCTGAAAATAAGTTTCTGCTCTTTGGGATTGGCGGTGATTATCATCACTTCAAGTTTGGTGCCTACCATGCGCTTGAGTTCGGCAAATATCTTCTCTTTGTCGCCGTCCGGCACGCGCGGGTAGTGCGCGGGCGAGAGCTGTGAGGCCGGCAGGAATCCCTGAATGCCATTCCACGTAATGATGAGCCCGCCCTTATTTGCATCCGTGACAGCAAGCTCGAACATCGTCTTCTTTTGCGACGCCGTCTCGGCTTCGTTCCAGATGAGCGCCTGACGAGCTTCGCGCAGTGAGAGCTCGATATAGCCCTCCTCATTATCGGTGCCGATCACTTTGGCGGTGATGGTGTCGCCGATGTTCACATTCTTCAAAGTCTCACGAGCCGAAAGGTATTCGCGTCCATAAATAATGCCTGTACCAAATGGATGGAGGTCGACGAATACGCGCGCGCGGCCTATCGCGATGACCGGTCCTTCGACCACATCGTCTATCATCGGCGGCTTCGGCGCACTCTTCAAAAGCTCGGCCATCGGGCCGGTCTTTTCCAATATCACATCCTCCTCATCAGTAACAACCTTCTTCGTATCTTCTACAGTAACCATGTAATTTAGTTCGGGCTATCCTGCCTACGCTACCGGAACTGGGTGCAGGGAAGCGTTACCGAACACTCTACTAATTAATAAGCGCCCCGAGGGCGTGTGCACAATATATAGAAGAGCGGAGGTAAAAGCAAGCTTCATAAGAGTAATGACCGTCCCACCATGAGACGGTCATTGCTGTTCAGTCCTTGGCCACGTTGGCCACGACCCAAACGATCAGGGCCAACTGCCACACCTTGAGGGTGGCGATCGGCTGCTCGAGCCACGCGTTGATCGAATCCCAGCCCCAAAAGAGGCTGACAAGACCATACGCGACGGCGAGCAAAAAGATCAGCGGCACAGAATCCACCAGCGACTTGCCGACGGCCTGTCCAAGCTTCGACGCGAAAGAGGTACCTGCGGCTTCAGCCATGATGCTCTCCTTTAATAGCCACGTTGCCGCAGCGAATATACTGAAGGTTCGGTCAAAAAGCAAGTCCCAATGTCAGATGCCGTGCCCCCTTTACCATGGCTCGAAGATCGATGAGACGGCGGTCATGGCACTTGCAACGTACGCCTTTGAAGAATCGATAGCTTTTGCATAGGTGGGGGAGCTCGCGGAAAGGCTGAACATTATCCCCGCAATACCGAGACTGAACATGCCTATGGTGAGCGCCGCGCCGACGAAAAACCCCCTCATGCCCAAATTGTACCAGCCTGTTTAATGACTGTTCAAGGGTGTGTGGATTGTAAAAGATAAGGGCAAGTTTAAACAATGAGCCAATGAAAAGCCCCGCGGTATTGCCGCGGGGCGATGGGCAGTGGTTTGCAAAATTTTTGTTACCACGAGCTCTTAAAGTCTTCGAGCGAAACTTCGTTGACGGCGATCCACGCATCCCAGGTGTCGCCACCATGGAGCGCAATTGAGAGCGTCGAGCCTCCCTCAAAAGTGATGGTGAGATCCCCACCGTCCACATTGAACGCGGTAGGCACTTTGCCGACGAACTCGCTCGTGAGCTTGGCGACGAAGGCCTGCTTTTTCACCTCGAGCTCCTCGTCTACTTTGCGCAGCTCCTCTTCCATGCGACGCCGATTCGCTTCATAGCGAGCCTTCCTGGCAGCTTCCTCGATGGTCGGGTTGACTAAGCGAAGTGCGCAACCGACCCTCGTCACTTCGCGGAATCCGCCGCCCTCGATCTTTTTCTTCAGCTGACGGTCGATATAGGTGTGGCGGACTTCCGCCTCCCACGCGCAAAAGGCTATGTTGTTGGCCGGAGCCTCGAAGTTCCGGTCCGCAGTTTCGACTTTCAGCGTGTCTCCTTCGAGAAATGCCCGTATGACCGGCAGCTTCGGAAAGATGGGGCCAACATTATGGCCACCAGTGACGAACCAGCCGCCGCTATTAAGCTTTGCGACCAGCTCAGCAGCTTTACAGTTTTCACTCATCGGAAGTCCTCCGTGTGATCGTGATTGAACGTTTACCTTTTTATATATTACATTAAAAACAGATACTGTCAAGTTTAAAAAAGTGAGCCCCGTGGCGAAGCCGCGGGGCGAGTGCTGTGAATTTAGCGGCGATTTCTGGTGGCGGTCAGATCTTGATGGTATCCGCCGCAGCTTGTGCCTCGAGAAGGCGGTACAAGAGCACCATGCCCGTCATGTGAGCCAGAGGCCCATCGCCCGGCGAAAGTGCATACCGGCTCATGAAATCGAGGATCTGCGGGTTCTCGTCCTGGAGTCGGTGAATGTGCTTCATCACGAAGTCCTTGGATGAGCCTGCGGTGTCCTCGATGTACTCGTCCTGGATCATCTTCCGGACCTCTACTGAGAGGCGAGGTAGAGTAGCTGTGCTCATCGGTCTACCTTTCTGAGTTGGAGCGGGATAAATTAACCTTACGAATTATATATCACATTATCAATTGTGTCAATAGTTGCAAGCTTGACGGCTTTTTTGCCAACTTTTGAACTTTAAGGGTAGAGGGTATACTAGCCCGCATGATCCTCACATTTCACGAAGGCGCATGCATCAAGGCGGTTGCAGGCGACACGACGCTGGTTTTTGGGCCGGTGAGCAAGGCAAGCAAGAATTTCAAGCCGGTCAATTTTGGCGCCGACGTGGCTTTTATCTCGCTCAATCATCCCGACATGAACGGTGCGGAAGAAGCGGTGCGCGGCGACAAAGAGCCGTTCGTCATCTTCGGCCCCGGTGAATACGAAGTCAAAGACAGCGTCGTTCACGGTTTTCCCGCTGGCTCCAAGTATGGCGGCGAAGCGCGGAGCAACACCGTGTATTCTGTCATGTTCGACGGACTGACCGTTCTGTATCTCGGCGGGCTCGGCGAAGCCTCGCTTCCCGAAGACCTGCTCGAAATGGATTCGCCGGATGTGCTGATAATTCCCGTGGGCGGCAATGGTGCGCTCTCACCGGCCGAAGCGCAGAAGCTCGCGGTGAAGCTCGAAGCCAAAATAATCATCCCGATACTTTACGACGACAAATCGCTCAAGCAATTTTTGAAGGAGACCGGCGACGACGTGAAGTCCGTGGACAAACTCACAATAAAAAGGAAGGACGTCGTTGGTAAAGAAAGCGAGGTGGTAGTATTGAGTGCATAGCATGGCACTCAGCGCGATAGATAAATTGAAAGACAAACCGAAGGATGAAAAAACCGCCGTGGCGAGCGGTATTGCGATCACCGTAGTGATCGTCTTGCTCGTCGGGTGGGGCATCTATTTTTTCAAGAGCGTCGCGAGCGGTTCGCAGCAGGTCAATCTGAGCGGAGGCGTGCAGGACCAATTCAATTTTACGTCGACAAAGCAGGCGCAGCAGCAGCTGCAGGGCGATTATCAGCGCACCCAAGACCAGCAGGACCTCTACGACGTGCGCAACAATCCCTCCAATGGCGGACAAATGCAATCGACAGACCAGCAGTCGGTCAATGTGAACGGTGGCACGGACGCTTTTGGCACCGGCTATAGCGACTAGGCTCTTCAAAAAAAATCGGGGCTCAGCACTGTTACGTGCCGAGCCCCTTACCGTACGCAGACAACCAGTCACAAAGCCGAAGCCTCGCTCCTTTATGTCATATTGTACGGAACCACTTCGCCCAATATAGAGAAGCCGTGGTGTACGTGGGATGAAGAATTGAGCCCCTCCCCAATTTGAAAAATTGGGGAGGGGCTCGCGTTACTTTCAGCGAGCCAATAAACCCGCTTTCCGCAGAGTCTCCCGAACCCACTGTTCGCTGTACCCGCGCATGAAATCATTGCCGATGACGATGACTGGCACGCCGCGCATGCCGCCAGTGATCATCAGCATCGCCTTGAACGCTGCAGCATCACTCTCCACATCGTGATCCGTGAATGAGATGTTGTTGTCCTTGAGGAATTTCTTCACGGCCTTGCATGGCCCGCACCACGATGTCGAGTAGACGGTAACTTTCAGCTTGTCGTTGCTCACGAGCTTTCCTTTCCTGTTGCACTGAGGGAAATCATAGCAAAAAGATGTGCCGCGCCAATTCAGAGAATTGGCGCGGCACGCGCCGTATGCACTACCTGTTCGGCGTATCAGGAGCCACGCGAATAATACAAGGTATAGAAAATCGGTCAAACACGAACTGCCGCACACGAGATGCGGCAGTTATTTTATTTTTTTCGGCGGTTCAAACCACCGACCGATATGATTGGCTGCAAAATAAGCGCAGCCATAAAACATCACGAACATCCAGAGTCCCACCAGAAGCTCACTTATCTTTTGTGCCCGCTGCACGTATTCACCAGCGCCAAGATGCCCGCCGAGCGCGACGTCGAACATGCCGACGATAAAAGCGAGCGCCGCCAGCATCGATATCCAGCCGAATATGCGCGAGACGACCTTGAGCGCGCGCTGCCCAAGATGCGCGTAGAGCCATTTGAAAGGCGCTATCGTCCATTTCGTGAGAGCGTGGACACATTTCCATATGAATCTCATTGCAACCTCCGCTGACGAAGATGGTACATGAAAAAGGGGATTCGACCATCGAAAAAAGAAAGAGGCCCGCAT
>CAZHOB010000024.1:0-23516 GCA_964534465.1 uncultured Candidatus Saccharibacteria bacterium | reverse complement strand
AGAGCGACAGCTGCATAATACGCGGGTTTCTATCCATCCCCAAATAAACTTCTGTGCGGATACGGGGAATCGAACCCCGATCTCGTCCTTGGCAAGGACGCGTTCTACCACTAAACCATATCCGCAAAGGCCTCCCCTCATCCACCGAAGCCATATCCGCTTTTTGAACTAACGCGATTGATTATACAGAAGAAGTTACAGTCGGCAATTTTTAGAAGAGTTAACTACCGAAAATGAAGTTCAGCGGGTATGATGGGCGCACGCTCCGGTGGTGAAACGGATATCACGGCAGTCTTCGGAACTGCTATTCCAGGTTCGAATCCTGGCCGGAGCACAAGGCAGTAAGATACAATACCCAAATGAATTCCCAGATCGAAATACCGAAAGTGGTCGCAGACCTCTCAAAAACGCTCAAAAAAGCGGGGTTTGAGGCATACTTGGTAGGGGGGTGCGTGCGTGACCTCATGATCGGCAGAGAACCCAAGGATTGGGATATTACTACCGATGCGACGCCCGAACAGATACAGGGGCTTTTTACCGAAACTTTTTATGAAAACCAATACGGCACGGTGGGCGTTGTTACGGATTCTGAAGACCCGAAGCTCAAAGTGATCGAGATAACGCCGTTTCGAATTGAGGGAAAATATTCCAACGCACGACATCCCGACGAGGTGCGTTTCAGTGAAAGTCTTTCCGACGATCTGAAGCGCAGGGATTTTACTATTAATGCTATCGCATACGATGCCGATTCTGAGACGTTCATCGATGAGCACGGCGGTCGGGAAGATCTTGCGCGCAAGGTGATAAAGGCGGTCGGTGACCCAAATGAGCGATTCAAGGAGGATGCACTGCGCATGCTACGTGCCGTGCGCATCGCCGCAGAATTGGATTTCGCCATAGATGCGCAAACGGCAGCCAGCGTAGCTACAGACGCCCCTCTATTGGCCAAAATTTCGCGCGAGCGCGTGCGAGATGAGCTCACGCGTATCCTCATGAGTCCTCGGCCAATGCAAGCGCTGTACGTCGCTTTAAAGCTAAATCTTCTCGTATCGGTAATACCCCAACTCGTGGAGGCGGTCGGCGTAGATCAAAATCAGGCGCATTCGTATGACGTGTTCGAACACTCACTGCGCAGTCTGCAACATGCTGCCGACAAGGGGTGGCCGCTGGAGGTCCGTCTCGCCGCACTCTTGCACGACATAGGCAAACCGGCCACGCGCGAATGGTCCGAAGAGAAAAAAGACTGGTCATTCCACGGACACGAGGTGGTGGGTGCAAAAATTGCGAGGAAAATCCTGCACGATCTGCATTTCCCTAATGAAACTATCGACATCGTGATCAAGCTTATCCGCTGGCACATGTTCTTCTCCGATCCGGACAAGGTCACGCTCTCTGCGGTACGTAGAATAATAGCCAACGTGGGGCAAGAGCACGTCAAAGAACTGCTCAATTTGCGCATTTGCGATCGAATAGGGACGGGCAGGCCCAAGGAACAGCCGTTCCGTTTGCGCAAATACATGTCGATGGTGGATGAGGCTCTGCGCGACCCCATATCCGTCGCAATGCTGAAAATAAACGGTGGAAAAATAATGGAGGTAACAGGAGAAAAAGCGGGCCCGCGGGTAGGATGGATATTGCATGCATTACTCGAAGAAGTTCTTGACGACCCGACAAAAAATACGTCCAACTATTTGGAGGAAAAATCGCAACAATTAGCAAAATTGTCTGACGAGGAACTAAAAAAAATAGGCGAGGCAGGCAGATCAAGAAAAGAAGAAGAGGACGAAGCCGCGATCAAAGCGCTGCGCGACAAGCATCACGTCAGTTAAAAAATTCCAAAAATAAAAGCCGCTTCACCTGGCGGGTCTTTATCTTTTTTTAAAACCCGCCGCCGTGAAGCGGCTTTGTGTGAAACCGTCGTTTTTTCTGAAAGAACGCGAGTGCCATAGACAAAACTTTTGAATCCAATCGACGCAGAGGCGTCGTTACAATGTTGTGGTTTGAAAGTTAATGTCCTTTATGATCCTCGTTATTGAGAAATAACGATTGTGGTTTCGAAGAACGCCTACGTAGATAATAAATGTCCTATATAACACTGTAAAGGACACCGTGTGGATAACTGTCCTTTAGGACAAATCGACTTCGAGAACGATGGGACAGTGGTCAGAGCCATAGAATTCAGGGTGTATTTCGGCCTTCTTTACATGCTTTTTGAGGATAGAACTCACAAAGAAGTAGTCTATTCTCCAACCCACATTGCGCGCCCGGGCATTCGAGAAGTTGCTCCACCACGAATAGAAGCCCTTGCCCTGCTTGAACATTCTGAAAGTATCGACGAAGCCTGCCTCTAGGACATTGTCTATCCCTTCACGCTCTTCCTTGGTAAAGCCATGCTCACCCTCGTTGGCTTCGGGGTGGGTGAGGTCGTCGGGAGTGTGAGCCACATTGAGGTCGCCGCAGAAAATGACCGGCTTTTTCTTCTCCAATTGCTTGCAATAGGCGAGGAAGGCGGGGTCCCACATCTTGTGGCGGAGGCCAAGGCGAGCGAGGTCGGGCTTTGAATTCGGCGTATAGACATTCACAAGGTGGAACTTCTCAGTTTCTATGGCCAAAACGCGTCCCTCGCCATTGGGATCGCCATAGCCATCAGGTTCGAGGCCGTACTTTTTGACAATATCGGGAGGAAAATCAAGGACAACGCTCAAGGGCTTGTGCTTGGTGAAGATGGCCGTCCCTGCGTAGCCCTTTTTCTTGGCAGAATTCCAATATTCCTCATAATCGGGCAGGTCTACTTCTGACTGATGCTGCTGTGCCTTGGTTTCTTGCAGGCAAAGTATGTCCGGTTTCAGTGCTTCGATGACGGGGGCGAGCAGATTTTTCTTGTGAACAGCCCTTATGCCGTTCACGTTCCATGAAACAAGTTTCATGGAACTACCTTACCACGAACTGCGAGATTCACGTGAAAGACATTGGCTTTTGAGTAAGGTGTTCGTACGCGGATAAATCGCGAACTTATGAAAAATCCAATTACCGGCAATATGATCAGTTTGTTCGTCGTTGAACCTCGAGAAAAGGGGAGCGGTGAGTGGAGTGCGTTCAACGCCGTTCGCGAAGACACGCCTGAACTCTATCCATCGCGTATTCCTCAAAAGCCTCGCGAGGTTCCCAAATACGGTCACGTAGAAACACAACCCCACACTTCTCCGATCGCCCCAAAGCCGTCAATTTAAGGTGTGGCGGCGCTTCCCGTGAAAGGCTTTATGCACCTCGCGGAGGTGTTTATCTGTTACATGCGTATAAACCTGCGTAGTCGCGATATTGGCATGACCAAGAAGCGCTTGCACACTGCGCAGGTCGGCACCGTTCTCCAGTAGATCGGTCGCGAATGAGTGGCGAATAACGTGCGGCGTGACTTTGCGCGTAATGCCCGCCTTGATGGCGTACTGTTTCACGATGCGCTCTATAGAGCGGGGAGTGATGGCTTCGGCCGCCTTACCCCTCGCAGCTTTGCCGTATCCCACGAACAGGGCGTCGCTCATGTCGCCACGCTTCTTGAGATATTCGGCGACCGCTAGCTTGGCCGAAGGGGAGAGAAAGACTACGCGCACCTTGTCACCCTTGCCGCGGACGGAAAATTCGTCGCGCGTGAGGTCGATATCACTTCGCAGGCGACAGAGCTCAGAGACACGGAGGCCCGTAGAGAAAAGCAGCTCGAGCATGGCCTTGTCCCTTAGAGCGGTGAGTTCTGCGATGGGATCCCTGCCCGCATTGGCCAAAGCTTTGGTGGGTGCCTTGATGAGCCTATCGAGCTCATCGGCTGTGATGAGGTCGAGGTCGCGCGCACCCACCTTGGCCAGCTCGATGCGTTCGGGCGAGAGGGATTCGATGCTTTGTTTGCGAAGATATTTGAGAAAGGCGCGCAGGGCTATCATGTAGTAGTTCTGTGTTTTCTTTTTCATGTCGCCACCGGTGCCCGGCTGGCGATTGAGCCACAGGCGGAATTCGCGCACGGCGGACTCGGTGAGTTTGGTCGGCGAGGTTATTTTGCTGTGGGCGAGAAAGCGCGTGAGGTAGCGGTCATAATTCTCCACCGTCTTCACGCTGCGGCCCTTCTCGATCTCGAGATACTCAAGAAATTGCGTTTTCAGAGTCTTGAGATCAGCCGCCATGCATTTATTATAAACGATATTGTGCGACGCTTCAGTGTTGCACAATATCGTTCTGATTTTCCGACATGCTTTAGCGTGTTGGAACAATCAGTATTGTGGGACGTTTTCCTAATACCTCGGGAGCTTTGCAGAACCATGAGTTTCTCTGTAAGGTGTCCGGTAGAGGAGAAAGCAATGTTCTATTGGAAACCCACTAGCGCGACCGAGGACATTTCGAACGGATACCTGGGCTGGATCTATGAAGATGATAAAGATGGCCGCGAGGAATTTGCCCTTGATCTCTATATAAACAAAGCCGGCAATTATTACTCGTGGATCTGGAACACAAGCGCTGTGTCCCCGGAGGAATTTCTTTCGTCCATCAATTGGTTCATTGAATCATCCGAGCCGCCGTTTGCGACTGATAGGGCAACAATTCTTATCAGCAATCTGGATCCGAGGTGGCGTGATCGGACAGTGCCGCTGCCCCTGCAAATAGTCGATGGTACATTCGACGGGCTGAAGGTTGCTGACATCACGCTATTGCGAATTGACGTGCCTGAGCCGGCAAAACGGCCACCGCCGACAGTACTGTCGTCCGGAGAATCTTGTACCGTGCCGCCGATCGGCGTATTGGGTATTTCATTTTTTGGGCGCTTCGATGTGACCGGGGACGTACACCTGGCACTCTTTGGATCGTTCGTTCCAGCCGAGCAGATCGCCGAATTTTACGCTCGGACGAGCAAGCGCGCTCTTTCTAATGCAGAATTTGCTTCTCTGGTTGAGATCATTCGTGAACGATCGCGAATTCCGACCAACTAGGTTCAGTGGGCGCGCGGACTTGTCCGCGCGCCCCAAATCTTTTAGGGTGTATCTAATGGTAGATCCACTAAACATAACTTCATTTAAACGAACGGGAGCCGAGCTGGAGGAATTTATCCTCAACGCAGCCGCGTTTGCCGGAAAAAATGCGCGGCAGCAGTCGATAAAGATGCATGGTCTTTTTGGGTCGGACGATGTTTCGCCGTTTGAAAGAGTGAGGGGTTGGAAAAACAAAAAGGGGGTGGGCCGGGAACTTAGGGGAATCAAAATTGGCAAATACTCCTTGCTTTCCAATTTGTTTCACACTCTCGCCACCTCAAACATCAACCTTTTCACGTGCACCATTGAAGAATTGCAACAATTCAAAGGCATTGGTCCCAAAACCGCACGCTTCTTCGTCCTGCACAGCCGCCCTGAGCAAGAACTCATTGTATTGGACACGCACATCCTCAAAGAAATGCGCTCGCTTGGTTTCACGGTGCCCAAAAATTCTCCCTCGGGCAAAAAGTACCTCGAATTGGAACAACAATACATCGACCACCTCAAAAAATCCGGCATCACCGACTTCGCAGGCCATGACCTGAACACGTGGAAGAAATACTCAATCCGTTGACCAAAGTCTTCCTCTAGGTTATTGTCGCGCTAGTGACCATGCATTGGAGATACCGATGTTCAACACGTACGCGACGATTGGAGCACTACTCCATCTACAGCTTTTGATCGCGACTGGCTTCGGCGTTGTACTTGGGGCACGGCTGGGCCTAAACAAGATTTCGTTAGAACGGTCCGTCTTCATCGCCCTTCTGGGCCTTCTACTGCTCGTTTCGCCGGAATTCTTCGTAGTAGCGTTGTGGGGTGCGCTAGAGAACTGGTGGGAAAACGCTTTAGCAGGGGTAGCCGTCGCGGTGTACGCATTCATCCCATACACTGTCGGCTTTCTTCTTTTTGCGATACTTTCCTTCGCTGCAACAAGGGTCATCGCGAGAGCACTCGCTCGAGCCCGCAAACAGCGGGCATGACAATAGGCGCGTGGAGTAATTCCACGCGCTTTTATTTTTCTTCGTCTTTGAGGTATTTCTTTTTCTTGAGCTTATCGGGCAAATAGGACTCTTTGTCGTACAGTTTGTAGCCTTTGTGATAACCGAGGTCTTTCATGAGCTTGGTCGGCGCGTTGCGTACACGCATCGGGATGGGGAGATTGCCATGCTCCTTGACGTCGGCGAGCGCTTCGAAGACCGCATCGTAGGAGCGGCGGTCTTTTTTGCATTGAGCTAGGTGGGCGACGCCGTGCGCGAGATTAATGGTGGCCTCGGGATATCCGATCTTATTCACCGCTTCGAAGACGGCGTTGGCCACCACGAGCGCCGTGGGCTGCGCAAGCCCGATGTCTTCGCTGGCGAAAATAACCATACGCCGTGCGATGAATTTGGGATCTTCGCCACTCTCCACCATTCGCGCGAGATAGTAGAGCGCGGCATCGGGCTGCGATGCGCGCATTGATTTAATAAAAGCCGAGATGGTGTTGAAGTGTTCTTCGCCTTTTTTGTCATAGCGAATGTGCTTGGACTGAACAGCTTCTTTCAAGGTATCGAGGGAAATTTTGCCGTAGAGCTTTTGCGCTGTTTCGAGCACCGTGATGGCTTGCCGCGCGTCGCCACTTGCCATTTGCACGAGCCAATCGCGCGCATCTTTGGGAATTTTCATTTTTGTGCGCGCCACTATTTTTTCCATATCCTTTTCGTTGTGCTCTTCGAGCACGAAAACGCGGCACCGTGAAAGAAGCGGGGAGATAACTTCAAAACTCGGGTTCTCGGTGGTCGCACCCACGAGCGTGAGCTCGCCGCGCTCCACGAATGGCAGCAAAAAATCCTGCTGCGCTTTGTTGAAGCGATGGATCTCGTCGATAAAAAGTACTTTGGGTTTCTGCGCGAGCAGTGTGCCTCGCACCCCGATGACTTTTCGGATGTCCTCCTTGCCCGCGTCGACCGCAGAGAGCTCATAAAAATCTGCGCCCACAGCATTGGCATAAATGCGCGCGATCGTGGTCTTGCCGCTGCCCGGCGGCCCCCACAAGATAAATGAGAAAAGCTCTTTCTTCTCGATGGCGACGCGCAGCGGCTTTCCCTGGCCAGTGAGATGCTCCTGACCGACGAATTCATTAAGTGCTTTGGGCCGGATCTGTGAAGCGAGGGGCTCCATGCGGGGCAGTATACTCTTTTACCCTTGTCCACACCCTGCCTGCCGGCAGGCAGGTTGCATATTCAATCGCGCGAGGTATTCTTGAGCGATGAACGCAAAAACTATTGGGATCGGTGCGGTAGTAATTATTATTCTTGGAGTGGGCGCATATTTTATTTTTAAAGGTTCGGGTGCTCCGGCTCCTGCGCAACAACAGCAGGCGACGCAGCAGACACAGACAGCCTCGAGCTCTGCACAGCAGGTGCAGGGTCAGGACGTCTCCGTGGGTACAGGCACCGCTGCCGCTCCCGGCATGGTGGTTTCGGTCTTGTACGTCGGCAAACTGCAGGACGGCACCGTATTTGATAGCTCTGCCGCTCATGGCAACACCCCCCTCGTCTTCACACTCGGTCAGCAGGGTCTCATCGCAGGATTCCAGATCGGCGTCAACGGCATGAAGGAAGGCGGCGAGCGTTTGATAGCAGTTCCTCCAGAACTCGGCTACGGCGCACAAGAAGTGAAGGACCCGAAAACAGGCAAAGTGGTCGTTCCGGCAGGCTCAACGCTCCTTTTCGACGTCAAACTCGTGAAAGTTGAAGCTGCACCCGCCGCAACCGCACCGGCCCCCAAGAAATAACCCGTTAAATTAGGCAACAAAGAGGCCAATCCGCAAGCGGTTGGCCTCTTGCGCGAATGAAGTGTATGTGATACTATCGCGTCCATGCTTACGAAGCGTAAGAAGGCCAACGAAATCGAGAAGGGCAGGCGCCATGACACCGATACGGGTTCTCCGGAGGTGCAGGTAGCTATTTTGTCACGTCGCATCGAAGAGTTGTCAGTGCATTTGGATAAGAATCGCAAAGACAGGCACTCGCGCCGCGGACTTTTGGGTCTTGTGGCCGCTCGTCGCCGCCATCTTAAGTTTTTGGAGACGACCAACAAGCGTGCATACGGTGCTCTCGTGAAGAAATTGGGTTTGAAGAAGTAATTTCTCCTTCACTTTGTAAGCTATACTCTCTACTAGCGGGGATATTTTTAATAAATGTTAGCTGGGCAGCTAGAGCTCGGCATAAGTAATTATTTTGTATGGCTATTATTAAACATCCAGAACAGCGCGTCGGTGTCTTCATCGATACGCAAAACCTCTATCACAGCGCCAAGAATCTGTACCATGCGCGCGTGAATTTCGGCAATGTGTTGAAAGACTCCGTAGCCGGCCGCCGCCTTATCCGCGCCCGCGCGTACGTGGTGACTACAGAAAGTGGCGAAGAAAAAGGCTTTTTCGACGCTTTGGCAAAAATCGGCATCGAAACGATCACAAAAGACCTTCAGGTCTTCTTCGGCGGTGCCAAAAAGGCCGACTGGGACGTCGGTATGGCGGTAGACGCCATCACTGCGGCACCCAAACTCGACACCGTCATTCTGTTCACGGGCGACGGCGATTTCATCCCGCTCGTTAAATACCTTCAGATCCATGCCGGCTGTCAGGTAGAAGTGGCCTCATTTGGCCGCTCTACCTCGGGCAAACTCAAAGAGGCGACCGATCACTTCCTCGACCTCGATGAAGACCCGCGCCGCTACCTGCTCAACTACCGCGGGGGAGGCGGGCCCCGCCGACCGCGGGGAGGTCGCGATATCGAAGTCTCCGCGCCCGACGATTCGATGGCGGAAAACAACGACAAGCTCTCTGATATCGAAAGGGCAACAGGCGTTGAATAAATTCTGACGCAAATACCCGCCGAAAGGCGGGTATTTGTTGTATTTGAATGGTAATTAGTCGCGGCTGGCGTAGAGGAGGCCCCAGATTGAGCCGAGCAACAGGAGGACAAGACTCTCCGTACCGAAACCTCCCAAGAACGTGAAGTTCTGGTTGAGTTTCCAGCGCACATAGGCTTCGGCCACCACGAAGAAAAGCACGCCCAGTAACGCAAGCTTCGCGACTATTAACGTGAAGATGAAAGCGACTTTGCGCTTTTTCTCCGGATCATGCATGTGTTTATACATGCGGATAAGAGTAGCATAGTTTCAAAAAGCGACACCCGCCCCTTGGCCTTGTCTTCGGATATAAAGTGTGTAGACTATCGACAGCAGCAACGGGAGTTTGGAAAATGAGTGCTTCTCTAGCGGTTTTTCTCGTAGGGGTCGTCCTGTCACTCTACGTGGTACTGTCGATCAGAACAGTCAAGAAAACCAACAACATCATGGCCGTTCTTTTCGGCTTCTTCAGTGCATACTTTGCGGTCTTCGCCGCCGCAGGATGCTTCATCCTCAGCGCATTCCTGTACCTTTTCACCTAAGCGAGATCGAGCCCTGCCAAAGCGGGGCTTTTTTATTTAGGGGAAATGATATATAGTGCGCGTATTAATAAATAGTCGTGGTGTTTGGATAGGCAGACCTGGCTTCGGCCAGCGCTGAAATCCAGACATCACCCAAAGAAAATGGATAAGAAAATGTATTCCCTCGACATCGGGGGGAAGACGATGACAGCCGAATTTAACGATTGGGCGGATCAGGCACACGGGTCCGTGCTTTTGCGCTATGGCAACAGCGCTGTGCTTGCCACCGTCGTGATGAGCAGCAAAGAATCCGATAAAGATTATTTTCCACTCACCGTGGAATATGAGGAGAAATTCTACGCAGCCGGCGCAATACTCGGCTCGCGCTTTATGCGCCGCGAAGGGCGTCCTTCGGATGAGGCGATCCTCTCCGGACGCATCGTTGACCGCACCATCCGTCCGCTTTTCCCGAAGGGCATCAAGCGCGACGTGCAGGTAATGATCACCGTTCTCTCTATTGAGGACTACGATACCGATGTGCTCGCGGTCAACGCCGCATCGCTCGCCGTAGCCACTTCACAGATACCGTGGAATGGTCCGGTATCGGCCATGCGCGTGGGACAGGAGTCAGATGGTAGTTTTATCGTCAACCCCACTTATGCGCAGCGCGCCGAGGGTGTGGAAGTACTCGACCTTCTTGCCTGCGGCAAGGATGGTCTCATCAACATGATCGAAGTCGGTGCCAAAGAAGTATCCGAGGAAACGCTCGCGAAGAGCCTCGCAAAAGCGAGCGAGGAGATCGAAAAGATCCAAGCGTGGCAGAAAAAAATAATCGCGGAAGTGGGTAAAAAGAAATTGGAATTCTCCGCACCTATCACAACGCCGGAAATGGAGTCGGCTTTTGCGGAGATCGTGGAGCCGAAGCTCAAAGCTTCGGGCGGCAAACTTTCCAAGCACGATCTTGGCCCGATGAAATCCGAATGGATGAAAGGCGCCAAAGAAAAAGCACCGGATATCGCGCCAGGCAGGCTCGACGCGTACTACGAAGAACGCCTCGATGAATACGTGCACCAATTGCTTATCAAAGATGGAAAGCGCGTGGATGGACGTGCGCAAGATGAGATACGTCCGCTCTTCGCGCAAGCGGGAGGAATTTCTCCGGTCATTCACGGCAGCGGACTCTTCTATAGAGGGGAGACGCACGTGCTCGGTGCGCTCACGCTCGGTGGCCCCGGCGACGCACAGCTCATCGACACCATCGAGTATCAGGAATCCAAGAAGACCTTCATGCTCCACTACAACTTCCCGCCGTTCTCAGTGGGGGAAACAGGACGCGTGGGCGGCATGAACCGCCGCGCGACCGGCCACGGAGCACTCGCAGAAAAAGCTCTGCGCACGGTGCTTCCCGCCAAAGAACAATTCCCGTACACCATTCGCATCGTCTGTGAATCGCTCGCATCCAACGGCTCCACCTCGATGGCGTCGGTTTGCGCGGGCACCATTGCTCTCATGGACGCAGGCGTACCGATCAAAAAGCCTGTCGCGGGCATCGCGATGGGCATGATGTCGGACGGAAAGACGTACAAAGTTCTCACCGACATTCAGGGCCCCGAAGATCATCACGGTGATATGGATTTTAAAGTCGCAGGAACGGAGGATGGGGTAACAGCAGTGCAGATGGATGTGAAAGTGGAGGGCGTGCCACTCAATGTGCTGAATGACGCTTTTGCACAAGCGAAAAAAGCTCGCATGCAAATACTCGGCGTCATCACAAAAGAAATTGCCGCTCCGCGCGCCGATATTTCACCGCGCGCGCCGAAGATACTCTCGACCAAGGTCAAAATCGATCAGATCGGTTTGGTCATCGGCCCCGGAGGTAAGACCATCAACGGCATCAAAGAGGCGACCGGCGCGGACGACATCACTATCGAAGAAGACGGCACTGTCTTCGTGACCGGCAAAGCCGGTGCGGCTGAAGCGGCACTCAAAGAGATCATCGACCTCACACGCGAATACGAAGTGGGCGAGCGATTCGAGGGTCCGGTCGTGCGCATGATGGATTTCGGCGCATTCGTAAAGATAGGACCAAATCAGGACGGGCTCGTGCACGTCTCCGAAGTCGCACCGTTCCGCATCGGCAAAATTTCCGACGTCCTTGGGATAGGAGATGTTGTTCCCGTCGTATTGAAGGAAATAGATGACAAAGGACGGTATAATCTTTCCATCAAGGCAGCCGATCCGGATTGGGCAGCCCGCAAGGGTGCCAAGCCTTCGGCAGGCGGCGATGACTATGGCAGACGAAACGACGACCGGCGCAGAAGGATCTAATCATTCACAAAACGGAGGCGACTTGCCCGCCGAAGCCTTGGCGAAGGCGGGCGCATCTAAAAAAGAGTTACCACCTCCGACTCAAGAACCATTGCTCGAAACTCACAGCGCGACATCCGGCATTCCGCAAAGCGAACCACTGCTTCCACCACATATGGAGACAGCGGTTTCTGCTACGCCACCGACTCCGAAAACAACGCCTGCGATCCATCCGCCACTGGAAACGCATCCGCCCGAACAGGTAAAAGACAAAATTCCGGTGGTCGCGCCGCCCCATGTTGCGCCTGCGCCTGTTGCGCCTCCACAGACGCCATCGGCAGCACACGAAGAAATAAAAATGGAACATGACCATCCGGTGCCGCCCGTGCCACCTACTCAGCACAAGGAAGGAGATGCGGGGTCTGCTCATGCGGTGCCGTCATTGATAAAAATGCCGTCGAAAGAACCGGTGGGGGAAATGCCGCACATCGACATGCCGCCGCTAAGGATGCCGCATGCCCCGATCACAAAACTGGAGCTCGACATCCCCTCTATTACCGTGATGGAAGGAGACACGCAAAAAGCGCCGCAGAAGGAAATTCCACCCGTGAAAAAAGGCGAAACTCCCGTGCCCGCCATGGTGAAACCTCCCAAAGAAATGCCTCTGCCGTCTGCGCCCGCCACACCGCGCGTCATTGAAATGCCGCCGATAGTCGTCGAAGAAACGGACCTCTCGGAGGTACTGAAAAAACCCGTCACGCCACCGCCGGCCGGATTGCATGCCGCCTCGACGCCGGCAGCGGTCGCTGCGGCCGCACACGTGAAGGAAAAAGCTGATTCGCAAGCACAGTCAGGACCATTCAAGGGCGAGATAAACAAAATACTCAAAGACATCAAGCTGCCCGAGCGCCGCGATTTCAAGGGAGCGGCTGATAAGAAGCCTTCAGTGGCTCCAGCTCCCGGGGCTGTGCCAGAAGCCACTATCGTTTCCGAGACGGTCATTCCGCAATCGCCACAAGCCGCCGCGGCGCGATCCGCAGAACCAAAAGGAACGATATCTGAAATTTCCACTATCCAACCCACAGCCGCGCCGGGTGAATCGCTCGCGACAATGATCACCAAAGAAGCCGAGGCCAAAAAAAGCGGCATCAAATCAATAGGCGATGGGCTCGTCATTCCGCTGCGCACGCTCAAGGAAGATCTGCAACACGTCATCACGAGCCGCGGCATGTCGCTCGTGCGCGCCGTTGCGCTCGAACAGGACAAAAAGCGAGACGGCCCGCACCTCACCGCAGCCGAGATGGCGGCGCACCGCCAGCGCTCGCGCCGCGTGTTTGCCGTGATATTTGCTTCAGCGATACTCTTTTTCCTCGGTGTCGCGGCGCTCGTGGGTGTGTATACGATACAAAACACGCGCACCTCTGCGGTCGATATCGGTCCCGATAATTCCATTCTCTTTGCGGAGCAGACAGTCGCATTCCCGATCGATGAACAATCCTCCTCCGACATCAAGCGCACGCTCGCGCAGGCGCGCGGGGGCAGCAATGCCACGCTCGGCTCCATCACGCGCATCGTGCCCACGATCAACAACGGCGGCATCGGTCCGCGGCCGGTTACCACGCGCGAATTTTTCCAAGCACTCGATGTTCATGCGCCCGACGAACTCATCCGCGCGCTCAGCGATTCGTTCTTCATGGGCATCCACACAGTCGACAAAAACGCACCGGTCCTCGTCTTCGGCGTACAATCCTACGATCACGCCTTTGCAGGCATGCTTGCTTGGGAGGGCACTATAAATGCCGATCTCGGCCCCTTCTTTACACCAGTGCCGCCGCTTGCCCCTGATGCAGATGGTCTGCCCACGACCCGTCCGTTCCGCGATATCGTTATGCGCAACTACGACGTACGCGCGCTGCGCGACGACGGCAATGTGATCCAGCTCTACTATTCCTTCCCGACGCCCAATCTCCTCATCATCGCCGAGAGCCCCTACTCATTCACAGAGGTTTTGAGCCGCCTACAGGCCGAACGCCGACTCTAAGTTTTCCACAGCGGGCGGCGAAAAAACAGGCAATTTGCTATACTTTTGCGCATGAAGCACATAGAACAGTCGGAGATAGAGGAACTGCGCGCAGCTCTTGAGGCGGAAAAAGATACGCTCGAAGAGGATCTCGCCTCGCACGGCCGTGTGCAAGATGACAGCGGCGATTGGTCCGGTGCGTCGGAGAATGCGCAAGGTGAGGAGTCCGACCCCAGCGACGTGGCCGACCAAATAGAAGAACTCGCCACCAATGTCCCGCTTGTCGAAGAACTTGAAGCAAAACACGAGGACGTGGAGGACGCACTCGAAAAAATGGATCAGGGTCTCTACGGGCTCTGCGAAGCCTGCGGCGAGCCCATACCCATCAAGCGTCTTAAGGCCAACCCCTCCGCCCGCACCTGCGTGGCCCACGCGGAGTAACTGGTCGACAGTGCGGCATGTTTGATGTATACAATCAGAGGAACAGGAGTCCTCTATGAAAATCGTGCTGCTTCTCCACTGTACGACAACTTGGAATCAGGAAAACAGATGGCAAGGACAGACCGATATTCCGCTGACCAATGCAGGAACTGAAGAAGCAAAGCGCCTTGCGGAGAAACTCGCCGATCTGAACATCGAGAGTATTGTAAGTTCTCCTTTAAGAAGAGCGGCTCAAACCGCAGAAATAGTAGGGGGTATTCTGCGCATTCCGGTTGCTTTCGATCATCGTTTGCGCGAATGCAGCTTTGGATCACTGGAGGGTAAAACAGTGGACGAAGTGGCCGAATCATTTGGCGAACAGTTCGTGACCGAATTAAAAAACAACTGGGACTCTTATGATTTCGAACCTTTCGGAGGTGAAAGGGGGACAGACGTAGGAAAAAGACAGCTTGAAGTAATTCGCGATCTCCAAAAAGAGTCAACAAAAACGTTTCTTCTTATCGGACATTCAAGGAGCCTCAACACGGTTCTTGCGGCTTTAAACGAAGTCCCGAATCTTCACAGAAATGAGTGGAGGGTATTAGATCTCTGATGGCAAGTCACCCTTGCCATTTTCTTTGAAGCGCCTCAAGGCCAACCCCTCCGCCCGCACCTGCGTGGCCCACGCGGAGTAACGTCGTGCGTTGAGGTACGCTCCCGCTCTGATATATTGCTTCGAGAGTGTTCTCACAGAGGAGTCTTCGATGTCTGGCACCCCAGCTGCAGTGTGGATGCGTTCGAATTGGGCCACGATCGAGTCGGCAGAGTGTTATCAATGCAAATGGATCGCCGCTTCAAAAGATGGCGTGGTTGCGTCTTCGGAGAAGTTCGAGGATGTCATTAGCGAGGTTCTTCGTTGTGGTTTGCAGGGCGAAGTCATCTACGCGTACGTGGATTCGAGTCCACAGGCGTAAGCGATGGCAAAGATCATCAATCGAGAATTTGTCCTAGCCGCCACAAAGACGCGCGAGCGTTGCCGCAAATTTCTTCTCGATGCGTTTAGGCCGCAATATGGCGACCGAGCCGAAGAAGTCGTCGACGAAGCTTCCCGTTGGTTGGCTCGCAACATCGACAGCAAAAAACATTCCGCCGCAAAATAGCGGCGGTTTCTTTTTTGTGGGCTGATGCGGAACGGGCTTGCTTCATTAGGTGCTTCACCTACAATGGCTCCACTATGGGGTCGAAGCAGGCTATTGAGTCGGGTTTTGCGCGCGTGTATGGCGCACAGCCTTCGCTGCCCAAAGCGCACGTTGTCACGGTGGAGTGCGACATCGTGAAAGGCTTGCACGCTTTCACCATCGTCGGCTTGCCGGATAAATCAGTGGAGGAGTCGAAAGATAGGCTCGCCGCCGCCATCAAGAACACGGGCGAGGAGGAGGATTACGAATCTCCCAAGCGCTCCAATAAGAAGATAGTTCTCTCGCTCGCGCCGGCTGATCTCAAGAAGGAGGGCGCGCTTTTTGATCTACCGCTCGCGCTCGCTTTTTTACTTGCCTCAGAGCAAGTGGATTTTATACCGGAGGGGAAACTTTTTGCGGGCGAACTCGCGCTCGATGGCAAAGTGCGACCCATCCTCGGCGCACTTGCTATCGCGCGCGCTGCGCGCGATGGAGGATTTACCGACCTCTACGTGCCCGAGGAAAATGCGCAGGAGGCCGCGCTCATCTCAGGAATAGCCGTACATCCCGTCATGTCGCTCGGAGATGTCCTCATGCAGCTGATGGATGAAAAAGCGGTGCGCATTACCGAAACCACTCTGCCAAAGGGGGACGGTAAGGATGCCGCGCTCGATGAGATACGCGGACAAGAGAGCGCGAAGCGCGGTCTCACCATTGCCGCGGCAGGAGCACACAACATCGCGCTCTATGGCCCACCCGGCACCGGCAAGACGCTGCTCGCGCGCGCCTGCCGCTCGATACTTCCCGACCTCGGGGAAGAGGAGATGATAGAGGTCACCACCATCCATTCACTATCGGGCGCACTGCAAAGCAGCGCCATTGTGCGGCCGCCGTTCCGCTCGCCGCACCACACATCATCCTACGCTGCACTCATTGGGGGCGGCTCCAACATCCGCCCCGGCGAAGCCACGCTCGCGCACCGCGGCATACTTTTTGCGGATGAATTTCCGGAATTCCACCGCGACGTCATCAACGCGCTGCGCGAACCGCTCGAAGACAGGGTGGTTTCTATCTCGCGCGCGAAAGGCAATGCCATCTTTCCCGCCAATTTCATGCTCATCGCCGCCCTCAATCCGTGCCCGTGCGGTTTTGCCGGCTCCGCTCGCTGCAAGTGCATGCCGCACACGATAGAAAAATATCGCCGCAAGATCTCCGGACCCATCGCCGATCGTATCGACCTCTGGATATTCGTCGGGGAACTCCAGCCCGAAGCACTTTCTACGCAGACGAAGAGCAAGAGCGGCGACACTGCGCGCGTGCGCGAGGAAGTGCGCAAAGCGCGCTCTCTGCAAAAAGAGCGCTTCAAGGGCACCAACCTCCACACCAATTCCGACATGGGTCCAAAAGAGATCGAATCGCTCGCAAAGTTGAACCCCAAAGCCGAAGATGCGCTCCAAATAGCCGCTCGTAATATGAAACTTTCCCCGCGTGGCTACCATCGCACCATCAAGCTCGCCCGCACTATAGCCGACCTCGCCGCAAGCCTCACCATAGAACACGACCACATGATGGAGGCTCTCCAATACCGCCAGCGGGAGATGTAATTGATGTTTTTTGTGCAGCGCGCGCTCGGGGTGCCACGGCGCTCGCGCTTTGCACTTATTTTCGAACAACGGCATGTAAAATATATCGAAGCTACGGTTTCAAAACCTGCAAACGACTCGATCTGCCGGAAAATGTGAAAACGTATTGGCAGTTCACCGCGAAGAAATACAAAAAATGCGCGGTGATGATCCGAACTGCGTAAGAAAAACCCCGGCGAGTGCCGGGGTTTCAGTTTAAAGAGCGATTTTTTGGAGATAATCAGAGAACATCTGGAAGTGGTCGGCGACGAACTCTGTGCGACGCGACTCGATCTCTTCGCGTGTAAGCAAGAGTACGTGCGTCTTTCCGAGTTCGGAGCTCACAATACCGGAGGCGATGCCATGAAACGCGGTCGTCACATACGGACCGCGCGGGTCGCGCGTTGGGTTGTCGTACACTCCGACCCGTCCTTCGACAACGAGCACAAGGCCCGTTTCCTCAAAGAGCTCGCGCACCGCCGCTTCTTCTACCGTTTCACCCGGATCAACTTTTCCACCGGGGAAAGCAAGACCGCGCGGACCTGAAAGTCGTTCGATGACGACGAACTTTTCTCCGACCCGAGCGATGACGTCGGCACATTGGATGATTTTATTCATAGACGGTCAGGGACTGAATGTCCCGCCCTTCCAAATTCCTCCGACCGTTGAGGTCGGCCAATTCGATGACGAAGACGCAGCCAGCGACGGTGCCGCCCGCTTTCTCCACAAGCTTGCAGGCCGCGCCGGCGGTGCCGCCGGTCGCGAGCACGTCGTCAATGATGAGCACCCTATCTCCGGGGGAGATGACTCCCTCGTTGATCTCGATCTCATCTTCCTTGCGGTATTCGAGACTATATTTGACCCGAATGACCTTGCCGGGCAACTTGCCCTTCTTGCGCACCATCACGAATGGCAGCCAGAGCTTCTGTGCGACGAGCGGTCCGAAGCAGAACCCGCGTGCGTCGAGTGCGCAGATGACGTCCGCCTTACCGGCCCACTGCTTCACGATCTGTCCCGTCACTTCCGCGAGCCCCGTGGGGTTGTACAGAAGTGGCATGATGTCGCGGAAGATAATGCCCGGCTTCGGGAAGTCCGGCACGGTCCCGATGAACGCTTTCAAGTCCATAGTTGCCTCCGTTAGCGGTTAAGGTTACTGACGCTGCCGCCCACCAGTGACGCCTGGTACACAGCCTCTGAGAGAAGCTCATCCATGGGAACAGGGGCGAGCCACGGCGAGTTTTTTGCATCGTACTCAGGGTCGCGCGGGATAGAATTCGTGCAAAAGACGGGAAAGCCCGCTGCAGCGAATTTCTCTTCAGAGTCGCCGCTGAAGATCCCGTGCGTTGCGCACACAAGCACTTCTTTGGCTCCGTGAGACTTGAGTGAGGCAACTACGCCGCGGATCGTGCCGCCCGTATCGATCATGTCGTCGTAGATGACGACCGTCTTGCCGGTCACGGGTTCGCCGATGAGCGAAACGACTTCCGATTGATTTGCCGACGGCCGCCTTTTTTCGAAGATGGCAACCGGAAGATCGCCGAGCTTTTTTGCGAACCGCCGCGCGCGCACCGCGCCGCCAAAATCGGGCGCGACGACCGTCACATTGGATAAACCTTCGTCGAGGCATCTCTTGAAATGCTCAGCGAAAAGTCCCATACTCGAGAGATTGTCGACCGGAATAGAGAAGAATCCCTGCTCCTGATCGGCGTGCATATCGACGGTGATGATGCGCTCGACCTGAGTGTTCGACTCGATGAGGTCGGCGACCATTCGTGCCGAGATCGGGGCCCGCGGCTTGTGCTTGCGATCCTGCCGAAGATACGGCATGTACGGGATCACGAGCGTGATGCCATCGACCGACGCGCGCTTAAGCGCATCGTTGATGAGAAACATAAGCATGAGAGCGTCGTTGGGCGTCGGGTGTTGGAGCGGATGAAAGAGGAACACGTGCTGACGGCGCACCGTTTCGGGTAATTGCGGCAACCACTCGGCGTTGGCAAACTTCTCGAAATCGGTCCTATGATGGGGGAGCGCGAGGCCGTGCTTCGCTTTCAAGAGCGAAACGACGTTGCCTGCCATCTCATGCATACCCGGCGAAGAAACAACTACGAAGGGGCTCGCTGTCATTGGTGTCTCCATGTCAAAGAGCAGACCTGCAATGTACCAGACAAATCGCCACTGTGAAGCCGTGTCGCCACAAATGTACCAAATAAAATACATTCGCGCATAAAAAAGAGCCCCGACATTGCCGGGGCTGAAACGTTTGCTACCAATCACCAAAGTCCTTGACGTCTGTTTCGACTCCACACCCGGGGCAACAGAACGTCGTGTAGTGTTCCGATGAACCATCGTAGTGATAACTGGCCGTTTCATAGAGATCGTTCTCGGAAACGAGCAGTGTGGCTCCACAGCCGCCACCGCCGTTGCCCTTTCCAGTGCACTTGAACTCCTTGGACCGGCCCTTCTGCTTGCGTCCCTTCTTCAAAACCTTCATGACTCACTCCTCTTTTCAAAGAACTACTGGCAGTATACGGGAGATATTCAAAAAGGCCTTGCTGGTGGAAAATTTGTACCAAATAAGATACACTTACCGCATGCAGTTACGCGAGACATTCGAGCGGCTTGGCCTTCCAAAACACAGTGCTGAAATATTCGAGGTACTTGAAAAGAGCGGGCCATCGAACGTAAGTGCTATTTCGAAGGCGCTCCGTGTTCATCGACCCGCTATCTATCGCGCACTGAACGCACTTTCAAAAATACATTTTGTTTCCGAGAAACAATTCGGCAAGCGGCCTCTCTACGCGGCGGAAGAGCGCAGCCGCATTACGCACGCGTTTGCACTCGGTGCAAAAGACGTCTCGACGCTTGAGAGGGCAGCAGAACGCAGCCCTTCGCTTGGCATGGGTTCAATACGATATCTCGAAGGTGAGAAGGGGGTTGGTGCGATATTCAACGACATCGTGGAGCACTGCCGCCGTGGTGATACGTTTTACCGGTACACTTCGGAGCGCGACCTCGACGCAGTGAATCGATTGCTCTCCTCCGATTACCGCAAGCGGCGCGATGCAAAACGGCTCGAGCGGCTTGTCATCAGCAATCCCGAATCGGGCAAGCGTAAACGGAACAGGCTCGAGCGCTTCATCAAATTCCTCGGCTCGGAGAAAGAATCGTTCCATCAAAATGCCATCCAGCTCGTGTATGGAAAGCGCATCGCGTTCCTTGACCTCAATACATACAAAGGATTTATCATCGAGAACGAAACGCTCGCGGAGTTCCAAAAAACGATCTTCCGCGCGCTGTACAAAAGGCTTTGAGATCAAAGATCGGCTTCGGCGAGGACTGGTTCTGCGGCGAGCTCCGAAGCGGGGCGCTGCGTGCCTTTTATCTTGGCGTCGAAGGCGCGGTAGTTGTACATGCCCCAGATGAATATGGCGACGGCGACTACGAGGCACAGCGGGCCGAATATGATGGCGTCTTCGCGGGATGCAAATTTGAATATTACTATCGCAGCACCGATGAGCCCGAGCGCTGTGCGCCCGTAGGCGAGAAAGGTGCGCTCGTTGGCGAGTATCGTCCTATCACGCGCCATTTCGAGCTGGTCGTACGGAACATCACTCATAGAAAAAAGTATACCCCGCCGGAAGGCTGGCAATCGAGTTGTGCACAATGCAGCAACTTCAATTCTCCGGCGGGGCACACTACTGTCTTCTTAAACCCAAGCGATGAAGCGCCCGTGAATACTACCGAAAGAGGAACAAACGAACGACGATCAAAAATAATACAAATAAACCACTCGAAGAGCGTGCCGCACCATTTCCATCGGAGAACTGTCCTGAATTCCAAATTTACTTGCCACGAACCAGTTCCTTCCTGTATCCGAACAAAACTGTCTGTTGGCTTCGCTCACTTTTTGGCACAGCACATCTATGTCGCTAAGGTCTGTGGCGCGTGAGACAAGCGATTGGCGGATGGTGCGCCCCAAACACGTTCGTACGTATGGGTCCGCCACTGACTCACACACCTTGAGCGCGCCCTTTAGATTGCCTCCGGAGTATAAAAGATAGGATTCCCCGACGAACATGTAGCAATTTTGCTTTGTGGAAGATGCTTGCGTGTCGCACAGCTGCTTCATTGAAGTGCCTGAAATGCCAGCTCTGGTCGAAGATTTGTGATACGTGGGGTCATAGAGCTTCGACATCTCCATGTACGAACCGAAGAGACAGCCGTTGCGCGAATCTGGGTCTTCGATCTTTTGACAAATAGTGACCGCCATATCAATATTGTTCTCGTTTGCAAACACCAGAGCGTGTCCAAGTGCATGAAAACAGTCAAATACGGTCGTAGTGATACTGGGTATGAGAATCTCAGAATGGCAAATTTCCGCCGAGAGCTTTTCGAATGACCGATCTTTTTTAGTGTCGAGATAGAAGGCGCTCAGCACGCCATGCATATAGCCGTCAAATCCTCTCAGGTACTCACCGTCCTCCGGCCCGAATAGTGCCACATAGGGGCTGACAAGGGAGAGAGACTGGCCGAGGTCTTTTGTGCTGTTGTATGCGTTATCACCAACGTAGTGCAAGAGCTCATGCACAAGGCCGTAGCCGCTGTATGGAAGAACGGCATCGTAGACATACTGCAAAGATGCCTCAGTGCCTTTTCGCTGAAAGAGCGCGTCATTTCGTTCGACATAACACGCCAATTTTTTTGTGACGAACCGGCACGCAGCATACCCCCACGCAAAATAGAACGCTGAAACTACCGTAACGAGCACGAGTAAAAATACAAAGAAGTACTTCAAGTACCTCTTTGTATACACAATCTGAAAAATGTTTGTGAGATGGCTGCCCATGGAAGAGTGTAGCCACTCACGCCTGCGCTACTTAAATATGAAGAGACGAGCGAGGGTGGTAATGGTGTGAAAAAAGTCGGCGAGCATAATTTAGAATGGGTTTCTGATACCGTTGCGTATCTCAAAGTGCACGTGTGCGCCAGTCGAGGCGCCGCTGGAGCCCACGTAGCCGATAACTTCGCCCTGCACCACGTGCTGACCATCGTAGACAGCCACTTCCGACATGTGCGCATAGAGCGTTTGCGAGCCATTGTCGTGCTGGATCACTACGTATCTGCCGTAGCCGCCGTTCCATCCTGCGTCGCGCGCGACCACTACGTCTCCCGTGGCTGATGCGACGATCGGGTCGCCGGCACAATGGCACTGCGGCGCAAGGTCGACGGCATTGTAGCCATGGATACCCTGCGTGCGGCGGTAGGTGGCAAGCGGCGGGATGTAGTAGCTGACCTCGGCCAGCGTGCCGATCTCGCCAATGTTGTGCGCCGGCTCACGCGGATTGTTGGCAAAAATGGCAGCAGGGCCGGTGACACCTCTCGCCTTGGGGGACGAAGATCTTCGAGTAGAGGGGGACGCGGGGGTGGCGGGGGCTTCAGCGTTGGGGATCCAAATATCTGCCCCTGCGGAGAGCGAGGAGTCGTCGATCTGATTGTAGTTGCCGATTTCATTTGCGTCAGCACCATACTTTTTGGCGATCGAAGCGAGCGTGTCGCCCTTTTTTAAGGTGTAGCGAAGACCCGGTGTGGGCATGATCACGAGCTTTTGGCCCACCTGGATCGAATTATCAGAGGTTAGGCTGTTTGCAGAGCGGATGGTGCCGGTGGTCACATTGAATAGCTTCGCAATGCCCGAAAGAGTGTCGCCCTCACGCACTACGTAGAGCGAGATGGTGCCGTTTTTGGGCTTCTCGATATCGGCTATGGTTCCAGAGGGTCCTTCTTCGGGTACGAGCGCGGAATCGTCGACGATGGTGATCTCGCCGCCGCCGCGGGAAGGCGTCGGGTCGATATTCATAGCAGGACGCAAGAAGGGCAGCGTCTGCACATTGCGAGAGCCCACGACGGTAGTCTCAGCCTCACTTTTATTAGCAATTAAGCCAAAAATTCCGTCCAAGACGGATGCACGGGCCGCGGCAGGCAAGAGAGCGGCGAGGACCAAAATGAGCGAAATAGCGGAAACCGCCATACGCATGACGTCGGATGTCGAGTATTTTTTCCGTCGCGGTTGCACGCGCGCGTCGGAATCCTTTCGAGAGTCTGCAATAAGCCTAAATCGGTTCTCTTCTGTGTCTAAAAAGCAAAAAATTTTGCTCTAGCAAGTCACAGAATCGAAGCCAAAAATGTAGTGGCGGGAAACGAGTGTCAGTCGGGCTCTGGTCAACATTGTAGAGACGAGAGCAGGCGGGAGGATCGGCAGCACCACCACAGTTCACTGTAGCTCGGTCATCTTCAGAGTCAATTCATGTTCGAGCAAGCGGGTGGATAGGGTTTTTGTCAAATATGCGAAGGTCGGTGTGGTAAACTTCGCGGGTGGATTATTTAAAGGGCTTAAATGAGCGCCAGATTGCGGCCGTCCGCATTACCTCGGGGCCGCTTTTGATAAATGCGGGGGCCGGAGCGGGCAAGACCAAGACCATAACACACCGCATTGCGCACCTCATGGCAAGTGGAATTCAGGGTCACCGCATTTTGGCCGTCAC
>CAZHOB010000023.1:0-23731 GCA_964534465.1 uncultured Candidatus Saccharibacteria bacterium | reverse complement strand
GTTATGCCAAAAAAGCGCTCGTCACGGTAGCCTACGCCATCGGCCGCGTGGATCCTGTCATGGTCGAAGCATTCAGCGTCGACGGCAAAGACCTCACCAAGATCGTAAATAAGCATTTTGATTTCCGACCCAAGGCAATTATCGAACGCCTCGGCCTTCGCCGACCTATTTTTCGCGAAACGGCCGCCTACGGCCACTTCGGCGTGGCCGGCCGACCTTGGGAAGAGATCGTCAAGATCTAGCGTTTCCACAAGCCTAGTGCCTACACTCCAAACCCGCGCTATACTGTGGGCAGGTTTTCATTTTTTATTTAGTTAAATCGTTATTCACATGAGAACACGAATTGTTATGGCAAGCGCTGTCGCAGCGGCGGCACTCTTGCCGATGGCGAGCTTCGCGCAGACGACCAATACGAATGCGCAGGCTCAAGTACAGGCATTACTTACGCAAATACTGGCGCTTCAGGCGCAGCTCAAGACGCTCGTCCAGCAAAACGGCGGCACGGGCGGCTGGCATGGTTCCTCGACTCCGCCGACGGACGGCGGGTGGGGTCACAACGGCGGCGGCCCTGTCCCGAGCGGAGGAGGTTGGGGCCAGCAGATTGGTCCTTCTACCGGTATCGGCCAAAGCGGCATGATGTCGCCGGGCGGCATGGCCAAGATGGCATGCGTCACGCTTACGCACGACCTTCATGTCGGTTCGCAAGGCGACGATGTGCGGAAAGTGCAGGACATGCTCGCGTCAAATCCGCAGTTCGGATTTACCGGCTCCACGACAGGATTCTTCGGTCCGAAGACTGCGCAGGCAATGATGCACTTCCAGATGTCCATGGGCATCGCATCTTCGAGCAACGGCAGCGTCGGTCCGCTCACGCGCGGATTCTTCGACCGTAGCTGTGGAATGGGCATGGGTCATGAAATGGGCAGCAGCACACGGTCGCACATGGACGGCAGCGAGGGCATGCCACAAGGCGGCCACGCGGACGGCGCTATCACAGCCAACAGCGGCGGCACGCTCTCGGTAAATGACCGCAGCGGCGTGTCGCGCAAGGTGATCGTTGGTGCCAACACGACGATCATGATCTGGAATGGCACAACGACCGCGCCTACGATAGGCACTGCGGGCTCGCTCGCAGTCGGGCTCGTCATCATGGCGGAAGGTCCGGTAAATGCAGACGGCAGCATTCAGGCGGCTCACATCAAAGTAGGTTTCCCCAAGCCTCCAGCTCCTCCGCAAGGTCAATAAATTACTCACTCAAAAACAAAAACCGCCCGAGAATACGGGTGGTTTTTGTTTTGGCCGAATGTTTGGTATGAATACTGAAGTTGACCATGGAGGAAACAATGCCTGTCGGACCGGGTGGCGGACCATACGACGACGATATTCGATTCACCTCGAAAAAGACGAACGATACCATCAAGTCGGTAACGCGGGAATTTGCCAATTTGGCGCAGGAAACACTGCTCATATACGAATTGGCTGGCGGTGAAAAAAAGCTTTCTTTAACGGGCGAACAGCGTCGATTTCTCGACAGCCAAGTAAAACTGCTAGTCAAATTGAGAGGAGCAGAACAAGCAATGCTCCGGTTGAAACTGATCTCATTCGCAAGAGGCTACTGAGACAGAGCCGCCCGTATTCTCGGGCGGCTTTTTCTATTCGACGGTAACGGATTTCGCCAAATTGCGCGGGCGGTCGACATCGAGGCCTTTTTCGCGGGCGAAATAATAGGCAAAAAGCTGGAGCGGGATGATGTTGAGAATGGGGGTGAGCATTTCTATCGTCTTTGGCACATACATCACATCGTCGGCAAGCTTCGCTACTTCCGTGTCGCCTTCGGTGGCGATCGCGATGACCTTCCCCCTGCGCGCCTTTATCTGCTGGATGTTGGAGAGCATTTTGTCGTACACGCTGTCGGTAGGCACGATGGCCATCGTGGGAAAGTGTTCGTCTATCATCGCGAGTGGCCCATGCTTCATTTCCCCCGCTCCGCAGCCTTCGGCATGAATGTACGATATCTCTTTGAGCTTCAGCGCACCTTCGAATGCGATGGGATAATTGTATTTGCGCCCGATGTAGAGGAAGTCGCGGCTCTTTGCATACTTTTTCGCCATCTGTTCGATGGTCCAGCGATTTTCCAAAATTTTCTGGGCCCTTTTTGGCAACTCTTCGAGCGCGTTTGCGATGTCGCGCCCTTCGGCCACCGACATATCGCGCTGGCGTCCGAGAAAAAGCGTGAGCAGTGAGAGCGCTGTAAGCTGCGAGACGAACGCCTTGGTCGAAGCGACGCCTATCTCCGGCCCCGCGTGATTGTAGACACCGGCGTCTGTCTCGCGTGCTATTGTGCTGCCGACGGTATTCACTATCCCGAGCGCGAGCGCCCCACGTCTCTTCGCTTCTCGAATTGCCTCTAGTGTATCGGCCGTTTCTCCCGATTGCGATATTGCGAGCACGATAGTGCGGTCGTTGATGACAGGCTTTCGATACCGGAATTCACTGCCGAGTTCCACTTCCACAGGCATTCCCGCATGTTCTTCGAGCATGTACTCCCCGACCAATCCTGCGTAATACGCCGTGCCGCAACCCGCGATGATGATGCGATTGCTGCGTGCTAATTGTTTCGTGACAGCTTCAAGACCGCCGAGTTTGGCGAGCCCCTGACCTTCAATGAGCCGCCCGAGCAGAGTATTCTGGATGACCTCCGGCCCCTCCATGATCTCCTTGAGCATGAAGTGCTCGTAGCCGCCCTTTTGCGCCTGCTCCGCACTCCAATCTATTTCCGTCGCCTCGCGCTCCACCTTTGTGCCTGCCAATTTTACTATCTTGTGCTTTTGCGGCGTGATGACTGCCATCTCACCGTCTTCGAGAAAGACGACTGTGCGCGTGTGCGGCAATATCGGCGACGGGTCCGACGCGATGAAGTGCTCCCCTTTTCCGAGCCCAAGCACGACCGGCGAACCCATGCGTGCGGCTATCACCGTGGAAGGGTCTTTTTTGTATTGAATAGCGAGGCCGTAGGTGCCACGAATTTCATTCAAGGCTTTGAGCGCTGCTTTTTCGAAATTCTTCTCTTTTTTGAGATGTTCTTCGATAAGGTGCGCGATGACTTCGGTATCGGAATCGGATTTGAATGTGTGACCGAGCCCCTCGAGCTTCCCTTTCAGTTCTTTGAAGTTCTCGATGATGCCGTTGTGCACGAGCCATACATCACCCGAGCAATCCGCGTGCGGATGCGCGTTCTTTTCAGTGGGTTCGCCGTGCGTGGCCCAGCGCAAATGCGCGATGCCGCTCTTACCCTTAAAGGATGTCGGTACTTTTTTTCTAAGCATTGAAACGGCACCCGTCGAGCGCACAATGCCGCTTTCAGGCACATAGACGCCGGCCGAATCATACCCGCGATATTCAAGCGAAAGCAGGCCGTCGAGTAGTACAGAGCTCGCGTTCTTACCATTGCTGCCCGTGTAAGCAAATATGCCGCACATATTGACTTGTAGTTATTATTATAGCATGGACACTAGCACTCAGTAGAAGAAGGTCGGATGAAGTTACGTTGCATTACTCCACCCCCCGCCGCAGAAACTAATGCCTTGGCGAACCTCCCGCGTGCTTTGAACTATGCGAAACGACATATTGTGGCGGTGATACAGAAAAAAATCGGCACTTTCGCACCCGTTCGCCAAGGCATTAGTTTCTGCGGCGGTCACTCTGTAAAAGGACAAGGGTCGCCGAGCTCGAAGAGGAATTCCACCTCACTGCGCCACTAGCTCCGTATACACGACCAGCCGATGGTCATAGGTCTTGTCCCCCTGTACCCACGCGCCTTCGCAGGTCACGAGATTCAGCCGCTGCGTATCCGCTCTGTTGAAAATTTCATCCACCGGCGCGGATCTGTAGTCGTATGATTCGATATCGGCAACGACAAAATGCCGCGAGACTCCGCTTTGCATGAGTACGTACACGTCGTCGCCTATCTGAATGTCGCTCAAATGTTTGAAAACGCCCGCAAGGCCGAGGCCGTTGTCGACGTGACCGTCGATGACCGCGCTGCCCACCTGCCCCGGCACCGTACCGTAGCGGTACCACGCCACGTCGGTGAAGTTGCTCGGGCTCGCCATGTTGCCTTTCCCATTGAGGCCCGCGTTTTGCACATTGGCGTCGATACCGAGCGAGGGTATCTGCAGTCGCACGGGCGAGTCGTCAGAGGAGAAATCCGGCTGTCGCTGCTCGGACAGAGAGCTTGTCGGAACCGGAAATGTCGCCTCGCTATCGGGCGCATACCAGAGCGCGTGCACGAGCGTAGTACCAAAAACTATCACCGCGACAAGCGTCGCCGCGCCTACCAAGAAATTGATATTTTTTTGTTCCATAGCGAGAGGCGCGGCGCGCGAAGCGCGCCGCGCCAAACCCGTCTTCTATCGCATGCCGTATCTGCGCCCGAGGTACGCGATACCCGCAAGCGCCGCTACCGCCGATGTACCGAGAAGCGCCATGTTGGTCGCCATATCGCCGCCGGCACCGGTATTCGGCGCGCCCGGAGTCGTCGTTGCCGTCTTTGCCTTTGTCGTCGACGAGGTTACCGACGTTTTCGTTGTACCGGTATTCGTAGTTCCGTAGTTCGTCGTCTGCGCAGCAGCAACGCTTGCAGAAAGCAAGAGCGCGAGAGCCGCAGCACCGATAAGTTTACTGGTCATAATTCCTACGTTTTTAGTTGCCCCTAACTTCGACCGTACTCATTAGACAATGTACCCCGTGAAAAGAGGCTGAATGGCAAACCTTGGTCTACAAAGTCTCATCCATCTCCTCTTCCTCTTTTTCACTCGTCACTTCTTTGTCCTGCGGCTGTTCGCCTTCCCAGTCTTTTTTGTTGTCGCGGTCTTTGCCTTTTTCTTGTGCCATACGCAATTTTTTTACTTACTCACTTTGAGGCCAATAATGCTCGACCACTGCACCAGAGTACGCAGGCTTTGTGAATTTAGACTGAAAAAACCAAACTCTCTCATTTCACATGACAAACCCGCTTGAATTCCTTGTAATCCGCGAGGGTTACTTTGTCGTTGGAACTTTGATTCAGCTTGTACATAATGGCGTCTTTGTCATCGACGTGTTCGAGCCCGAGAGCGTGGCCGAGCTCGTGGGCGAGGACGCGGATAAGCTCGTCTTGGCTGGAGAATTCATAAATATCTATCTTTTGGAGACCGAGGCTGCTCACGTACACTCCCTCTTCGAATTCGCCGCCGGTCGATTCCCCGACCTGATTGTAATTTTTGACATCCAGATTGAGCGACTTCGCGAGACTATTGAGCGTGGTCGCAAGCGCGTTGATCGCGTCGACCAGTGAATTGAGCGAATTCTGCTCCTGCTGTATCTGCGCCTGCAAAGTCTCCAGCGCGCTTCGCTCGTTTTGCAATTGCTGATACACGTCTTTCGGCGCGCCCCCGCGACCGTTCCACTGTTGCACTTCGCGATTGTATGTATCCTGCCTCTCTCGGTAGAGCGCGACATCGCTTTCAAGGCGCGGTTTTTGATAGTTGTACTCGGCCTGCATCGAATCGTATTTCGATTTGAGTGAATCGTACGAGGTTTGATTGTTGTCTATCTGGTATCCGAGGCTCTTCAGTTTGTCTATCGCACGCTGACGATAATCGTAGACGAATGAAATGGTAACGGCGCCCTTGTCTTGATCGTACTTGAAGAGATCTTTTTGTGTGCCTTTTTCCCAAATGGCTTCAGCGGCCTTGACCGCGGCGAGCGCTTTTGCATCCGAAATGCCGAAGTCAGCGTCGACGATGCCGAGCTTGTAGGAGACCGGCTGGCTGCATGGCGAAAAACGCGCGTAGACCTGCGCCAGAATAGCCTCGGCCCTATCGCGAAAAATGAGAATGGCCGCGACAAGCATCGCGAGCAACAGAAATGTAGGTATCAGCGCTAATGCTCTTCGCATGCGTGTATCGTACCAAAATGTCTACTTCATCCTGACACCTTTAAAAGCACGACCCTTGCGCGCCATCTGGTCGATGAACTTGCCGGTCTTGTTGTCCACCTTGGTCCAGCGCTTGTTGCGCGGACTCAATACCTGCGAGCGCTTCTTCACCTCGCCTTTGCGGCCATGGCCCCTCGGTCCGTTCTTTGCCATATCATAATTATACGGCATACAAAAAGCGGCGGAATGTTGTCCACACCTTTAAACAATAAGAGCCGCAAGTGTGCGGCTCCTTCGCCTACGTAATGAAAGTCAGAAAACTCAGCCTTCGTTGGCCTTCTGCGGATTCACGCTTTTGATGCAGAGCACCTTCACCTGTTCCTTCTCAGGATCGAGTTCCTGCCCGATCGAGGTCTGGGCAAGATACGCCTGACCGCGCATCTGACACATGACCGGAAGCTGGAACTGTTCCGGAACCTGAAGCACGTACGTCGCATTGTTGCGATCGCAGTTGCGCATCATGGTCCATGCCGCGTCGGCGTCTTTGGCTCCTGCGAGCGAACAGACCAGGATCAGAGCTGTGAGCATAGGAAGCCTCCTGTTTTAGTCGTCGGACTGAATCTGTAGCCACTTAATCAGTTCTTCATACGACCGTCAAGCTCAAGATGAAGAGGGCAAAAAAGGAGGGGCGAGCCCGTGGGCTCGCCCCTCTTTTAGTGAAGTTGGCGTAAAGATCCGAGTATCCGCTCCATCGCGACCCGCATGCCCTCGCGCATCTCGTCGGGCACGTGCTTTGCGTCCAGTGCCGCGAGCGAGAGCTTGCACTCTTGAATGTCCGCCGCAACGAGTCGCTTCAGCCAGCGTCTCTCTTTCTCGCGCGGAAATTTCATGAGGTACGTGATGGCCATTCGCACCAGCCGCTCATACACGAAAACGGCGGCCGGACCTGCATCGCACACACACTCGCCCTCGTCCGAGATGGCGCGCTCAATGAATTTCCAATGCTCAAGCTGCCAGATCTTCAGTTTGGTGTTGCCGCCAAACAACGTATCGAGGAAACCTGTAGCAAAGTCGTTGGCGTACTCCTTAAGGACTAGTTCGGCTGTGACCGTCATGTACCTTCTCCATTATTGAACCGGAAATTACTTTACAACATTTTAATACTCTTTGCAAACCCAATAGTTAATCCTGCCTTCGCAAGCCCGTTGTTTTTTGTATAATTGACGGACAGTATGCCCGAACAGGAACACAAAGAGGAAGACGCGCCGGCAGCGACACCCGCGGCCCCTTCTCCTGCGGCCAAAAACGAAACTCTCATGGGAGTGCTCGCATATCTCGGCATTCTCATCATCATCCCCTTCCTCGCAGCAAAAGAAGATCCATTCGTGAAATTCCACATCAAGCAGGGTCTCTTGCTCTTTCTCGCCGAAATAGCCATCAATCTCGTAGGCAGCTCCATGTGGCAGCTCTGGCCGCTCCTCAATCTGGTGAATCTCGCCGTGCTCGTCCTTGTCATCATCGGCATGATCAACGTAGTGAATCATCGGCAACAAGAATTGCCGCTCATCGGACACCTCGCCAAGAACTTTACGTTCTAGCACATATCACCGAGCGAGAGGAGGGTTTTTGCGACCTCTGGATTTCATTCCCGAGCGAGAGGGATGCAGGGTTTCGTGAACATCTCGCGTGCTTTTAACTATGCGAAACGGCTACTCTAGCGGAGGTGATAAACAAACAAAAAGGCACTTCCGTCCCCGTTCACGAAACCCTGCATCCCTCGGGCTACCCTAACGCTTTGTAAAGAATTTCCACTCGAGCCGGTGAGCTTTGGTCAGCTCAAACGTTCATGGTCGCGATATTGCGCATTTTTTTGCGTAACAGCTTGTAAGCGGGAATTGTACGCGCCACGTGCGCCCAAAAACGCTTCGAGTGATTCATCTCGAGCAAATGGCAAAGCTCATGCACGATTATGTAGTCCGCGAGATGCGGCGAGAGCAACGCTATCTTGTAGTTGAAACTTAAATTACCATTCAATGAACAGCTGCCCCAGCGCGACTTTTGCGCGCGGATGGATATTTTGCGATAGCGGACGCCGTATATCTTCGCGAAATGCGCGCAGCGGGCGGCCGAGAAGCGGGCCGCCCGCCTCTTCAGCATCGGTATCTCACTCCTCTTAATTTTCAGCACCTCCTTCCCCCGCATTTTCTCCACATGCCGAGCTATCCACGAAGCATGCTTCTCGACAAATCGCTCAATAGCTTCAAAGCCAAAAAGTCTTGGTGCTGTGACAACAACGCTCGCATCAGGATGTATCTCCAGCCGCATGTTCCGCGCGCGTCGACTGCGCCGCACACTATATGCAATTCCCATCTCGAATAGTGTATCAGCAAAGAAAAAGAGGACGCCACTACGCGTCCTCAATGTTATCGTAAAGTTCTTTGCGAAGAGACAGTAGCGAATCGCGCCACACCCGAGCGTCCGCTGCCATCCCCCGCATCTTCTCGTAGGCAATGCGCATGCCTTCGTCCGACCCTCTCTCTTTTATCCGCTTTCCGCACGCGAGTACATACTTCTCGAGCTCTTTCACATCGCTCTGCACCCGCGATATCAGAAAGCCGAGCCGTATCGGGTGCTTGGTCGCCCGCAGATTATCGACAAAGAGCGCGATCAATTCGCCGTAGATGCGCACGCCGGTCGGCCCTGCTCCGCGCATTTCCCAATCGCTCTCGTCGAGCGCCGCGACGAGCCTGCTCCACACCTTATCGAGGTCGAGCATTTTCAATTCGTCTTTCAGGTCATCGATATATGCCGTCACGAACTCATCGGCCGACTTCACCTTCATGGGCTTGGACATGAGAGGTCTCCTTTTCTCACTGCACTGTACACAGGCCCCGTCTCAAATCAATACCGGCGTGCTTGCGACCACCCAGATACACTGGTAGTATCGCGGCAGCAAAGAAGGAGGATGCTGCATGCTCAAAATCTGGAGACGTTGGCAGGAGTGGTGGGAAGACCTGAGGATGAGCGACGAATACCAGGAATCTCTGGTGGAAACGAAGCGCGCTTGGGCGAAACTCGATCGCGCACTGCGCGAGATCGAGCGGCAATTGGAGGAGAAAGCACGATGAAGACCCGACCAAAGAAACGCCCGTTGGATCCTCGCACAAGGCTTCGGATCGAGGCGGAAACATTCGTTCGCGACAGCTACAGCATGCCGCTTGCCGACTCGAATATCGACTGGATGAACATGAAGCAGATCAAAGAAAGCTTGCGCTTGTTTCGTCAGGCGAAAAGATCGCTCAAAGCAGCTGAAGATTCCGTGCTCTTCGTCAAGCTCCCCGATTTCATGTCTAAGTAACTTTAAACCCCGCGCTGCGGGGTTTCGTTTTATTTGGACAAGTCGAGGATGTGTTGGAAATGAGTCTCAGATACGGGCTGCACGGAGAGGCGCGGGCTGTGGAGTAGTATCATGCCGGCGAGCTTTGGATCGAGCTTTATTTCCGGCAACAAGACCGGCCGCTTGAATGTGAAGACGAACGCGACATCCACGCACCACCAGTACGGCTTCTCTTTTGTCGCCTTCGCCTCGTAATAATCGCCCTTCTTGTCGAACTGGCTCATGTCGGGATGAGCGAGCGCCGCGACTTTCGCGACACCATATACGCCCTTTTCCCCCGTGCTCGAATGATAAAAAAGTATTCTGTCGCCCACCCCCATCTCCTTCATATAATTCCGCGCCACAAAATTGCGCACACCCTCCCACGGCGTCACGCCATCGCGCTCCAAATGCTCTATCCCAAAAGTCTCCGGCTCCGATTTCATCAACCAATATTTCATCCCCGCAGTGTATCAAATCAGCCCCTGTGCAAGGCGCAGCGCAGCGCAGCCGGCGAGCCGACGAAATACAGTTCCTTTTGCGAGCCGCAGACCGCGCAGCGCCCACCGTATTTCGTCCATGCCGCCACCTTTTCGCGGACGGGCACTAGCCGCTCGATGCGATACGCGTCGGTGCGCGAAGTACCCGCATCGGCAAGTTGCAGATAAAACTTGAATATCTTCCTACCATCTTCAGTTACGTGCTCTGCGTCCGCGAGATTAAAAATGCCTTTGTCGTACCACGCGCCCGCCTCGAGTTTTTCGTATATCTGTATTTGCAACGGCCGCGACCCCGCCCGAAGAGGGCGCCCCGCGAAGCTGGGGTCAATTGCACCTTGGTGCGATTGAGGGAAGTGCCGAAACGAGCTCGTTTCGGCCGTGCCGTCTTTAAACGCCATCGCCTCTTTATAAAACTTGCCATTGTCGGTGAGCTTGCCGCTCTCGTACATCATCAACTGATCATCGGCTTTGCCGCTCTCCACCGTCGTCGAGTCGTGACCTTCAAACACGTACAACTGCCGCTCCTCATCCCACCCATCGCGATATTCGCCGCCGTGCGATGGCAAGACCAAAAAAACAGAGAGCAAAGGTTCCACACGAAAATTCATTCCCTTGTGCAGATCCACACCCTCCCGCGCCAGTAACTCATTGGCCGAAACAATTCCCGACCGCACAGAACCGTGCAGCGAGCCATCCTCTCCGATATCACCCAAAAAATTACTCCCCATATACCGTGCCGAGCATTGGCCGTTTCTTATTTTGCTTACTTGGTTTCTGGCTCATCAGGAACTTCTATCTCGATGAGCGGCTGCCCGTGTTTGTCGCACGTAGCATCTTGGCACACCCCCGGCTTCTCCGACGATCCCCCGCATTTGCCCGTACAAATATATTTCTTCATTTCTGTATCGTATCAAATCTTCTTATTGTGGGCACGCGAAGCCTCTTCTGCGTGCGTTATTTGAACAAACTGGTGTAGGCACCGTAGCCTTCGGCGACCAATCGGTCTTGGGGGATGAAGCGAAGCGAGGCGGAGTTCATGCAGTAGCGCAGGCCAAGGGGCGCGGGGCCATCGTCGAAAAGGTGTCCGAGGTGGGAGTCGGCGAGCTTGGAGCGCACTTCGGTGCGCTGCATGCCTAGGGTGCCATCGGTATGCAGAGTAACCACGCTCGGATCAAGAGGTTTCGTAAAAGAGGGCCAGCCGGTGCCGGAGTCGAATTTGTCTTTAGAGCTAAAGAGTGGCTCGCCGGAAACGATATCTACATAGACACCCTCTTGCTCGTTGTTGTAATACGCATTATCAAAGGGTGTTTCGGTGCCGTCCTTTTGCGTTACGTCGTATTCGAGCGGCGTGAGAGTGGCGCGCAGCGCAGCGTCGGCTGGTTTCTTGAAATTTTTCCAAAAATTTTCTGCGTGTGTTTGCGGCGCGCTTTGCGCGGGCGATGGCGCATTATCCGGCGCGTAGAACCCTGCGAGCAAACCCATACGCAGCGCGAGATATGCAAATAGTAAGAGCGCAACGAGTGCGGTGAGGATCGTGGGGACGCGAGGCATGCCTCTCTAGGATAGCATTTTTGTCTGGCAAAAAGAGTGCGGCGCCGTCCCTCGGGACGGCGCCGCTGTTCAGTGCAGCGTAAGGTTTGCGTGCTCGAGAGATTTTTGTGTGATCTCGAACAATCCTTGCGAAACTGCGCGACTTACCTGATCCTCAAAAGCAACGTGATCGGACTTGATCTCGCGTTCGACCTGCGTTACTTCCGCTACGACCATTGTCTCCAGTGTAGCGAGCGCCTTTTTGACATCCACCAAAATAGGAACGTCGGGTTCGGTCAGGATGCGGAGGCGCAAAGGCGAATGCGAGCCGATGCTTCCGATGATCACCACGCGTGAGCCGCCGAGCATATCGTCGGAAGAAGTCGAAAAATGTGCGACTGTCGTCGCGACGTGCATGCACAGATGCTCCGATGAATGCCCCGCAGCCATGTCGATGGCACCAAGAAGGACATTGCGCGCGCGAACCGCGAGATCCCCGTACGCAAATTTCTCCTTCGCCGTCGTTTCTCCGACATCGCTCTTGATATTGACCCTGTCGAGCGCTTCCATGACAGAAGCGACAAAAACGCGTGTCGGCAGGTCATCCCGCTTTTCGACCCGTACGACCAGTTCTGATGGACGCAGCATGACGATGCTCCCTATAGATGTAACTGCTTGCCACTATAGTCGGGGAGCCTCAATAGGCAAGCTCGTGATGAAGGTGGTGCTATATCCGCTTGGCGCGTGACTGGGCATGGTGCAGTAAATCAAAAAACCTCGATGGTCATCGGGGCTTTTTGTTTTTTACTTGACTGAATGGCGATTGCCATTGCGGCCGAAGCGTACGGAATTGCGGCGGAGGCCCTTCTTGGCGAGCATTGTTGCCTTGGCTGCCAAGCGCTTCTTGGTCTTTCGCGAACGCGAAGCCTTGTTCTTAATATCCTGATTAGGTCGTTTTGCCATGGTGGCTACTATACTTCATTTTTTGCATTGTAGCTATTCTGACGATGAGAGAACCAGAATAAAATATCAGGAATTAAGGATAAAGATAAAAGTTGAAATTCTGCGAAATATGTGGCATGGTGCCATGCGGGGGGCGCGGCACATTGAACACCGACCCTGACCGGAAACAGAAAGGATAAGCGATGCGTGAGCTGTTCGAAAGGCTAAGGTTCTGGTACAGAACTACCGAATTCGTTACCGTCGGCGAGGCCATCGAATACGTACGATTCTATCGGGGGTTAATGAAACGGCTCGATCAGCTAGAGAAAGACATTCGCTGGTATGAGACCTGGCGAACGACTTGATAAAGAGCCCCGGTGACCGGGGCTCTTTTTTATTGTTTGAGAACGAACGGATTGTAATTGACTCCAAAATCGTACACATCCTGATGCTCGGCGCGTTTGAGAAAGCCGACTATTGCGTACGTGATGGGTGTGGCTACTGTTTCATAGAGCACTTTGACGAGGTAGGAAGACCAGACGAGCGTAACGAGCGCGGCGGCGGGAAGCGTGCCGTAGAAAGCGATGGTCGCGAAGAAAAGCGTGTCGAGCCCCTCACCCACGATGGTACTGCCGATGGTACGCGTCCAGAGCCACCTGCCCTGCGTCATTATTTTCATTTTGCTCAACACGAAGCTGTTGGCGAATTCACCGACGAAAAATCCTATCACGCTGGCAAGCGCGATGCGCGGCACGACGCCAAGAATAGTGTCGTACGCTGCCTGACCGGGCCAGAATGGCGCTGCAGGAAGCGTGGAGACGAACCAGTACGAGAACGACATGAAGAGCATGGCAGCGAATCCGCTCCAGATGACTTTGCGCGAAGCGGCGTAGCCGTAGACCTCCGTGAGCACGTCGCCGAAAATGTAGCTGATAGGAAAAAGAAAAATGGCTCCACTAAATACGAACGGGCCCATCATGATTATCTTGGACGCCACGGTATTGGATATGGTGAGGACGACGACGAACGCTATCGCTATGTAGAGCAGATATTTGGAACCCGAGGTGCTGGGCATGCTAGTGGAGCGTCAGAGAGTTGCGGATGGAATCGAAGGCATTGAGCAACGTGCCGCGGTCGAATTCGTGGACAATGCCGGCGGGATAATTTTCTATGGCCCCGTAGTGAATGAAGTAGCGTACGGCAGTGCATGGGTTGCTGCCCGTAACGGCGTACACCTGCTCTTCGTAACGATTACCCGCCGCTGCGCCAGTGGAGCTCGCCACCGAATACGTGGTCGAGCCGATGGTCATATTGTGCGCTTTTACATTTTCATAGAAATAGATGTCGGCCGTGCACTTCTTGGCGTGCGGGAGCGACTCGACGGAGAGACCGGAATCGGAAGAGAGATTGGTGCCCGTGGCCATCGTAGAAGGAATAATGAATTTGACGCCCGCTATCGGCTTCTTGGGCACACCCTGATAGGCATACGTCGCATCCACCGTGAAATCATTGGGATACACAATGGAGAAGGTCGAAGTGGAATACGTGGAGGTGGTCGGGACGGGTGCTTGCTCTTCTTGCTTCGGAGCCTCCTTTTTGGGCAGCCAATTTTTGCCTCCGAGGTTGAACCACAAGACAATACCGAGCGCGACCACGAGAACGGCTACTAAAGCTGCTATGACGTATTTTCCTGGCATGGCTAATGTTTACCACTATTCTGTTCATTTGTGAAGGCGCCGAAACGAGCTCGTTTCGGCACTTCCCGCAAGCGCATCGAGTGCGCCTGCCCCTGAGGGGCGCCTCCGGGGGTCGTTACATGTGCTTGGCCTGCTCCTCGATGGCCTGTTTGATCCTTCCCTCAAAAAGACGAAGCATGAGTGGGAGCTTGATGTCGATATCGTACGCGGTGTCGGTAACGGCGAGCGAGCCGGTGATGCTTTGCCCCTGTATGGAAACGCCGAAAAAGAGCGTGTCGCCCTCCCATCGCTCCTCTTCTATGGCAACTTCTTTGCCCATTTTGGGGCGCGCGTCATCGAGCGCGTGCTTTATTTTTTGCACGGCTTCAGCGCGGGAAAATTTGTGCGTCAATGTGAACTGCATGCTTACTTTTTGCCACCGAGTTGACTGGTCTGGATCGGACTTTCGACGCCCGGGTGCCACTCCGCGTTGATCTTGCCGAATTTCTGCTCGTAATCAGCTATCTGGTGAGAGAGATACTGTGCGAGACGCTTCATGTGTTGGGGCGTCAGCGCATACATAATGCCGTTCTCCCCCGTGAGCATTCCCATGACGAAATACTCCTGCGAGAGCCCGACGGTAATATTTTCGCAGAACTGTTTGGGAACTTTGTTGAGGTCCATCAGCGCATTCTATCAAATCGCAAAACAAAAGCCCGCACTTCGATACAGTGCGGGCTTTGATGCTTTTTTATGGCAGGCGCTTGAGCGCTTCGATGCGCTTATAGCCTTCGGAAAGATCCAGATCCGGATCATTGCGAAGCAGGGTCTCCATGAACACCCGCATCGTCCGTATCATCGTTTCCTTTCCCACCCACTGCGCGGCTTGCGCGTCGCAGCGCATTTCATTGGTTATGCGATCCTCGCGCCTAGAGAACATGGTGGGTTGATGCACACCACGCTGGAAAAAATAAATGTGCGCGAACTCGTGCGCCATAATGCCGCGCAGGACCTCCTGCGGCAATGAATGCATGGCATTCGGCATCACGATGGCAAAGACATCCTCGCCATCGTAGGCGGCGGTGAACGGCGAGAGTATCTGAAAGGTCGAACGATATTCGCAGACCTCGAGCTTGCGCGCTCGCATATGCGTGAGTTCTCTCACGTAATCGAATGCCTCGCGCACGGCGGCGACAGTACTCTTCTGTACCACGAATTCTTTGATGCCCGCTCGCAACGTGGCCATCTGACATGCGTCGTGCGACTTTGCATGCGCAAAATTCGGAAATGCGAACGCGAGAGCGAACGCAATAACTGCTACAGATCTCATCGACTATCTCCTTCTTTGCTGTGGAAATGGTAGCACGCCCCCACGCCAACGCATTATGTGGTGGCGTGCGGCGCACCGCTTACCCGATATTCGCCAAAACCTTTTTCCAGAACGCGCGATTCAGCTCCACCATTTTTTTGGACGGCAATTTGACCGATTCCACCATAATGCGCGAGCCGCCCTTCCCTCGCTCGTCGAAAAACACGATGACCTCGCCGACGTCGGCCTTGTAGCGCAACATTCGCCGCTTGGTATTTGAAGGGAGCGGCATGAGGTGCTTGTGGGAAAGGGCGCGCGAATGGAGAAGTGCGAGCCACTCTTTTTCAAGCCTATTCAGTGACAGCTCCACTGTCTTGTGCACGGAGACGAGGAAGCCTTCTGCATTTTCATTGACCTTGCGCTTCCCTTGCGCGCGCTCGAATTCCACCGTGACCATCTGCGCCCACCATCCGCTCGGGATGTGCTGCGTGGAGAGCCAGTGCGCTATCTCGGTGTGGTTCATTTTTTTTGCACCCGCCTTGTCGAGCAAAGCGAACCACTGATTCCATGCCTTGCCGGTGGCTTTTTTGACCGCCTCGTCGCTGACCCGCCCGCGCTCCTGTGTCATGGGTGGATAATAGCATTTTGACCCCCTGAGAATGCGTTTGGAGGGTTTTTGAGTTGGTATGCGGTAACGAGCGGCAACCTTCAAACGATCCAAAGATATCAACACGTGCCGTCCCTCCACGCAACTTTGGCTTATATAATGAACACATTATGGAGCACGACAAACTATTTATTGGCTTGATATTAGGATTGGTACTAGGTGGAGGCGCGGGTTACTACAGCGGCTCATTATTGGGCGAGGCGCAAGGCCAGACTGAGGCTGTGCGGACCCTCACGGTAAATTATGTGCCGCCAAATCATCACGCCGACACGGCGACTGCGGCGAACCCCTTCGAGGCGGTACAGGCCGACCCGCTCGCCGAAGTACACGTCAATCCTTTTGACTACTAATATGCGTACATTCATCGTTTCACTTTCCGCGCTCCTCGTCATGGCAGGGGCCAGCTTTGCTGCCGCACAGGCTACGAGCACTACGGCAACCAGCACAAAAGCCATGTCCCAGCTCATCTTTCCCATACCCGAGCTCGGCAATTGTGATTCGAGAGCGTCGTGCAAATCGTACTGCGATGATCCGGCGCACTCGAGCGCGTGCATCTCATACGCCGAATCGCACGGTCTCATGAGCAAGGAGGACTCGCAAAAAGCGCGCCAGTTCATCAAATTGAAAGGCCCGGGCGGCTGTACCGGACCAGAGTGCAAGACTTACTGCGCGGATCCCGCGCACCAAGACGAGTGCCTCGCGTTCGCGAAAACCAATCACCTGCTCGCTCCGCAGGAACAAAAGCTCCTCGACGTCCTCGCTACCACAGGCGGCCCCGGCGGATGCACGACCAAAGACGCGTGCGCGCTCTACTGCGCCGCACCCGCACATCGCGGCGAGTGCAATCAATTCGCTATCGACAACGGCATGCAACCACGCCTGATAAAGCCCGACATGGGTTCTTCGACGCGTCCTGATATGGGCCCGCCTGCGCAGCTGCGCGGCAGGATAGAACAATTGCTCGCGAGCTCCACGGGCCCCGGCGGATGCACTTCCGTGGATTCGTGCAAACAATATTGCTCTGATGCAACGCACGGCACCGAATGTTCCGCGTGGGCGGTGCAAAATGGCCTCACGCAAGGCGGCGGAAAGCAGGGTTCAAGCACGCGACAGAACATGACAGGCCCCGGCGGATGCACGACAAAAGAATCGTGCATGGCGTATTGCCAAGCGAATCCCGATGCCTGCAAAACACAGGGCAACATGCCGGTGCAAAATGCCCGTCCGTTCATGACGAGCTCGACCACGAAGCCGAACATCGAGAGCATGACGCCGCAGCAGATACAAGAGAAGTGTGCACAATACGGCGGCACATGGAACGGCACGTATTGTCTTCCACCCATTCGTCAGGGCACGCAGAATCCGCAGACTCTTCAATTGATGCAACAAAAGTGCGCGCAGTACGGCGGCATTTGGAATGGCACGACCTGCCAGAAGAGCGCCACCACGACACAGCTCCCGATGGCACGATTCGTAGCTTCGGTATTCGCTATCTTTGGTTTGCACTAGTTACTTCAGCAAGGGAAGAAGGACGGGATACACGCGATCAGCAATGATCGCGTTTCCCGCATTATTCGGATGTATCTCATCGGCCATATATTTCTCTTGCCCGAAAAGTCCCGTGAGCACATCGCTCACGAGCGCCGTACCGTATCGCTCACTCAATTTTTGATACTGTGGTGCAAAATGGTCTTGCAGCACACCGCCACGTATACCAAGGAGCAATACAATAGCTCCCCTGCTCTGAATGTTTTCAATAATTTTGGCCAAATTCAGAAAGGTCTGCTCGGCGGGCACGCGCTTCAGATAATCGTTGCCGCCGAGGAGCAGTAAAACGACTTTCGGGTGATATTTGTCGAGGTCATTTATCCGTGCCAAGCCATTTGCCGTTGTATCACCCGGCACGCCCATGTTGATAATGGGCTTCCCAATTCTTTGCGACAGCAAAGAAACGAAATCTTGGCCCTGATCCGCCCCCGCACCACTCACCAAACTATCCCCAAATGCGACGATGTCGGTGCCTTTCGATGGGAAATTTTTTATCGGTGCATTGCCGTGCGGAATGAGCCACCAAACGATGAGTGCTGCGACCAGAAATCCAATTCCCGTAAAAATGTACTTCTTGTTCACCCCTGTATCCTATCACCGAGCGAGAGGCAGTAAGGTTTTTGAGAACACCTGCCTGCCGGCAGGCAGGTCTCGCGTGCCCTGTTCGATTCACCACGACATTCTGCGGGGGTGATGCAGTACGCTAAAAAGCACTTCCGTGCCCGTTCGCAAAGGCCTTAGTGCCTCTCGCTCACCCTTATACGGCGCAAAAAATTACCACCCAGCTCGGCGAGCTTCCGAGAGTCCAATAGCAATAGCCTGTTTTCGTGAGCGCACCTTCTGCCCGCTCGAAGAGCGCAAGATGCCCCGCTTCATCTCGTGCATCGCCCGCCCCACCTTCTCCCCCGCCTTTTTTCCGTACCGTGCCATGCTCGCAGCATTAATGATGTGTAATGAAAGCGCTATTAATGTTACACCATCGCTCCCGCTTGCAAGCTAGACTTTGCGACGCGTATGCTCGAACGTAGCGCTAAAACGGATCTAAGGAGCCGCAGCCGTGTACAGAATTATTCTTGCACTGATCTTTTCGATATACGCATCCTCCGCCGCATTCGCCGGCGGCCAAATGCTGCATCCCAACGACGTCGACCATCCTCCACAGATTCAGCAGGAGGAGAAGCGGCCCTCGTATTGGGGTTACCATCATCACGGCTTGCATCAGCGCGGCATCATCGACCAGATGCAGAAAGCGCAGCAACCGAACAAATACCATTCGTGCTGCAGCGGCGTCGATAGCGGCGAGTGCCGCGTGACGGAGGTCAACATGAAGGACAAGCAGGTCCTCATCGATGGAGAGTGGGTTACGATCAGCCCCGACGCCAAGATCGTTATCGTCGAAGGACTCAATAGCGACGAACAGGCGGTCGTCTGCGCGAGTAGCGCTGGCTACGGCGAAGGTCCCACCTCGTACTGCATCGGTTTAGGCGGCGGACAATAATGAAGAATTTTGAGGCCCCAGCACGGGGCCTCGACTTTTGCACGTGAGCAAGTTGTGAGATTTTTAGGAACGGCTATCCTTTAAAGCAGTCACATTCAAAAGGAATACACCGATGTGTAGGAATTTCGGATTACTTTGCGCTCTTATCCTTTTTTTTGCGAGCGGCAATTTTGCCTTCGCGCAAAACTGGAACATAGTGGGTCCCACGGCCCAGTACCACGGCGAGCACCAAGCGAAAACACCGGCTCCGAGCGCCCCGCTCGGGATCGGAGGCATGGAGCATTGCTTCGATGAGAACGCGCCGAAATTCAGCGAGTGGGGTTACTGCCACAAAGAACTCCACGATCGCGGGTACATTCAGGACCTCCTTGAGCAGACCAAGAACAGCTGCTGCGGCGGGCCCGAGAGCGGCGAATGCCGTCTGACGTTCATCAATGTGGTGGACAAGATGGTCTTCATCAACCACAAATGGGTCTCGTACGCGGACGGATATAAGCCGCATATTGCGATCATGTACCAGCTGCAGCCCGGTTTCGCCATCGTGTGCGCGAGTGCGTACAACAACAGTGTCTACTGCATCGGCTTGCCCGGTGGAGAGTAAGAAGAACGACAGCCGAAGCCTTGCTTCGGCTGTTTTTTCGATTATTGTGCAAGGCGGAACAAGGAGTAGAACATGTCGAGGATCTTTGCGTTGGCTGTGTTTCTCACGCTTTTTGCGCCATCATCACATGCGCAAACGCTCGAACAAATGATCGATCACGCGAGGCACCATGCCGAGGGCACCGTGCCTGCGTGCACGGAAAAGCCTTCCGAGTGGGGGTATCGCCATCGCAATTGCATCGACGACAAGGGCAATTTGCAGATAGGTCTCCATGAGAGCGGCGCGATAGACGAGATGCGGGAAAAAAGCGGCCAGTCGTGCTGCTCCCATGAATATCAGGGCGAGTGCCGCGGCACCGAAGTGAAGATGCGGGAGCGAGAGGTCTTGATCGACGGATATTGGCGACCCATCGGCCCGTACACAAAGATAGTCAAAGACATGGAGAAATTGCCGGACGGCGTTCAGGCGGTGGTCTGTGCGCGCAACGCGATGGAAGGTCCTTTTTGCGTAGGGCTCACCAGCGGACAGTGACATGACAGCCGAGGCCTTGCTTCGGCTGTTTTTTCATTTATTGTGCGTGCAGAAAAGGAGCGGACGATGTCCAAGGTTTTCGGAGCTTGCATCTTACTTTTGCTCGCACTCGCATCGACCTCTTCCGGTGCGCAGACACTTGACCGGATGATCGATCGGGCGAAACATCATCTTGCGGGCACCGTGCCTGCGTGCACGGAAAAGCCTTCCGACTGGGGGTATCGTCATCGTACGTGTGTCGATCCCAACGGTAAGGAATGGATCGGTCTGCACGAGAGCGGCGCTATCGACGAGCTGGATCTGAAGAGCGGCAAGACGTGCTGCTCGAACATCTACAAAGGTGAGTGCCGCGCGACAGAGGTCAATATGCGCGAGAGAAAAGTTCTCGTGGACGGGCAGTGGAAAGACATCGCCCCGAACACCAAGATCGTTACCGACATGGAAAAATTGCCCGATGGCGTGCAGGCAATGGTGTGCGGAGAGAAGTGGAGTCCGCCATATTGCATAGGCATGACCAGCGGACAGTAATATGACAGCCGAGGCTTTGCTTCGGCTGTTTTTTCTCGTATTCTTCTTGTAGCGAACAAGGAGCACGCGATGCGCAAACTTTTCGGAATATTGCTCGTAATTACATGCGCGTTTTTTTCACACACTGCATTCGCGCAAAATTCAGGTCATGCACATGCCGAGCCGCAAAGTTTGGTGGACTGCAGCTCGATCAAGCCTTCCTTCTGGGGCTACCATCACAACGATTGCCTCGAGAACGGCAAAGTGCGACAAGGATTGCACTCACGAGGTATCGTGAAGCAGCTGCAAGATGCAGAGCCCAAGGAAAATAAATGCTGTGACGGGGCGGACAGCGGCGAGTGCCGAGTCACCGAAGTGAACATGCTGAAGAAAACGGTCATGGTCGACGGCGAAGAGATATCTCTTTCAGGCGTTACCAAGATCGTCATCATCGAAGGCCTCGAGAGGGACGAGAACGCGGTCGTGTGCGCGACGCGGAAGGTCCGGGAGGCCAACCGTGAAGCCGAACCCCGCAGCTACTGCCTCGGATTACGTGGCGGCGGTTAACTAAGGGACCCCCTTGTTGGGGTCTCTTTTTATTTCTCTTCCAAGTCGAGGCAAACGGAATTGATGGCCAATGCCTGCTGGCACTACGGCACTTCCTCGCACGTATGCTCGGTCGCAGTACCTACTTTTGTTCGAGGTCTAGACAAACGCTGTCCCGACGCTTCAGTCGGGACCCCGACCGCGTAGCGCGTCGGGGTTGATTACTTCTGTTCCAAGTCTAAACACACGGAGTTTATACAATATCGCTTACCAGTTGCTGTCGGCCCATCATCGAATACATGCCCGAGGTGCGAGCCGCAGCGCGCACAGGTGATCTCCGTGCGTTCCATTCCGTGATCGGAGTCGCGGTGAGTCTCTATCGCACCCGGCAACGCCTGATCAAAAGACGGCCAGCCGGTGCCTGAGTCGAATTTTGCGTCAGAAGAAAAAAGTGGGTTGCCGCACACCCTGCACTCATACGTCCCATCGGCTTTTTCATGTACATACTCGCCGGTAAAAGGCGCCTCGGTTCCCTTCTCGCGAAGCACAGCGTACTCTTCCGGCGTGAGCATTTTCTTTATTTCGCTTTCGTCTTGAGGAACAGGTCGTTGAGCCATGCGGTGATTATAACAAAAGGCGGTACCGAAGTACCGCCATTATTCAGAGATCAATTTTGAGACCCATATCACGCATCGCCAACAGTGCCTCCGCGTTGCCCATGGCATCGTCGACCGGATGATGCGTAAGTTTGGTCTTCTTAAGGTGCTTGGGATTGACCCGCATATCTCGCTTCATGCCTTTGTACAGGTCGTTGAGATTGCGCGAGGAGTGACCAAAAGGGTTGCGTTCCATCACCGGCTTGTCCGAAAGAAAGTGACAGAAGTACCAGTTGATGAAACTCCAGTCGAATCCGTTGTTGTCCGAAATGAAGATCGCCGGCCCCGTCGTATTTTCTCTCGCCCAGGCGTAGAGCCGCTCCATTACGATCTTTGGATCTTCGAACGTGAGCGTCTCATCTCGAGTGCGCCGGCATATTTCGAGCGCTTCGGGAAGGTAGTTTTCCGAGATGGGACTGAGCCGTCCGTAGAACGTTCGCTGCAACCCCGGCTCTACGATGACGACGCCTACTTCCGTCATCGAATAATCGCCGGGGATCGGCCCGTCGGTTTCTACATCAGCCATGAAAAAGGTCATTGGATACTCCTTTTCTTCAGACTGATTTATACAATATTTTATTATTGCGTCAAGAAACGCGCCGAGCGCGAGAACGGCGCCTTCGTCCCCTTCTCTCGAAGCACTGCGTACTCTTCAGGGGTCAGCATTTTCTTTATCTGGTCCTCGTTTTCGGGCATGGGTTTCATTGTCATGGGACGATTATATCAAAAGGTAAAGGGCCCGGTACAAAAGACCGGGCCCAAGGGAACAAGATACAAGTCCTAAGTGTCAGGAAACCGCCACGCGAGCACGCAAGTGCGGGCCGGCATCGTCGACGCTCGTCCAGTGGACGTAGAACTTGCCGACGAACCAGTAGCAGTACGGCACGAAGCCGACCGAGTGGCGCGAGCCCGCACAGAGCGTCCAGTTATTGATGTCGAGGTGCACGCCCATTGCGTCGAAGCATTTCAGCTCGAGCAGCATGCGCTCCTTGAGCGTCAGGGTGTTGATGCGCGCCGATTCGATATCGTTCGCCGACTTATTTTTCATGTCTTCGTCGGCTTCGACGACATCGCGCACCCACACAACGTACGCACCCTGCGGACGAGCGACGATGTCGCGCACCGTGTTGAGATCGCTTTCATACCGCCAAGTCTTGAACGCCTTGGTACAGGCGTCGAAAACCTGATTGTTGGTGAGCTGCGGCACGACGACGATTGCACGGCACGGGTAGTCGGGCTTCGTCGGGACGAGCACGGCCGAGAGATCGACAGTAAGGCCGAAGTGCTTCGCGTAGAAGCCCTCCCATCCGGCGGTGTCGAACGCGGGCATTTTGTGGATGCCGAGCTTGCGCAAGTCGGTGCCGAGCTGACGCTTGTTGCCGATGTAGTACCGCGCCTTGGCGGGCTCGATACCACGGCCAAGCTGTTGCATGACCGTCGAGGCGAACTCGAGAATTTCGCGTTCGCTCAAGGGTTTTTGGACTGTCCCATGAGTCATGGGCTGTTCCTTCCTTGGTTTCAAAGGGCACGGGGAATCCCGTTCCGCGTGCACTATACTATTTTAGTAGCAATTGTCAAGTACGGCGGGCGCGGGAGCGGTCGGTATCTGTCAGCTGCTGTTTGCGTAGGCGCACGCTCTCGGGCGTGATCTCGAGGTATTCATCTTCGGACATGACCTCGAGCCCGCGCTCGATAGTGAGCTCAAAAGCCGGAACGAGCTGTATCGCCTCGTCGTTGCCGGATGAACGGACGTTGGTGAGATTCTTATTTTTGGTGGGATTAACGGACATCTCCTCGCCCTTGGATGTATTGCCGATGACCTGCCCTTCATAAACCGCGACAGCAGGAACGATATAGAGCACGCCGCGATCCTGTAGATTCCACAGCGAGTAACCGAGCGCTTTGCCCGTCGCCATCGATATCATGG
>CAZHOB010000022.1:0-24672 GCA_964534465.1 uncultured Candidatus Saccharibacteria bacterium | reverse complement strand
ATCAATGTCGACAACATCACATCATCGGCAGCGCGCGTGAGGTGGCAGACCGACGACCTCGCGGATTCGAGCGTTACGTACGGATCGAACAGTGCTCAGAGTCTCACGTCCACGGAGCGTTGCGACGGCGGGGGAATGGTTACATCGCACTGCGTGTACCTCTACAATCTCTCGGCGGGCACGCTCTACTATTACATGGTCAAATCGGTCAATGGTGCCGCCCTTGCCGCCGTCTCACCGAGCACGCTCTCATTCATGTCGCTCGCATCAAGCAACACTACTACGACAAACACGAGTACGACCACGACAACAATTACGACGACCGCGACCGATGCGACCGCGCCGGTCATCACGAACATCGGCACGACTAATCTCACGGCAAATGGCGTGTACATCAAATGGACCACCGACGACCCCTCGGATTCTCTCGTGAATTACGGCGTTCCGACTTCGCCCACATATTCGTATTCCAAAGACCGTTGTGATGCCGGCGGATCGGTGATCGCGCACTGCGTGAAGCTCTCCAATCTCTCTTCCAATACTTCATACGCGTATCAGGTGGTGTCGGTCAACGCTGCCGGGCTGCGAGGCTATTCCGTACCGGCAGGTGCAACATTTACCACACTTCTCTCCACCTCTGGCGACCAAACGACGAGTGCGACGCAGACCACCGCGCCCACCGCGGCAAGCGACACTACCGAACCTGTCATCATGGACGTAAAAACCGGCAGTGTCTCATCCTTTGGTGCGCAGATCAAATGGAACACCGACGACCTATCGGACTCACACGTCATGTTCGGCACCGTCTCGCTCACGCAAGTCTCCGACAAGCGATGCGACGCCGGCGGATTCGTCACATCGCATTGCGTATATCTCCCGAATCTTTTGCCCGGCATGCCGTACTTCTACAAAGTCGGTTCGATAAATGCGGCGGGCCTCGGTTCGTATGCCGGCGGATTTACGTTTGCGACGCCGGCACTTTCTGATACGAGCAACACGAGCGGGGATACACAGCCAACGACCGCGACAGCGCCCACGGCTAATCCGAGCATCGCTCCTGTCACTTCCGCTCCGGTGCAATCGCTGCAATCGGTCGTCGCCACGAGTTCAGTCGCTCAGGAAAACGGACTCACCGCGCAATTGCCTGCCATCGAAGCGATAATCAAGCAAGAATCCGGCGTGACGGTCGATCTCTCACCGACCACGCGTCCGATAGCAGCTCCCGCTCCAATCGTCGCTCCCGCGGAGCAGCCGAATATAGATGCGCTTCGCGAGCAGATAGCGCAGCGCAATAATTCGCAGTCCACCTTTACCGATAGCGACCACGACGGCGTGTCTGACTTCGACGAAAAGATGATATTCAATACCGATGCCAACAACGCGCACTCGGGCGGCTCCGCTCTCAACGACGGCGAGCGCATTTTGCTCGGTCTCGATCCGCACACCGATTCGACGAACCGCGTGCCGGTTGAGGATCCGAAAACGTCCGGCGCGACGACGACCGAGGTGTTCGAGGTAAGCGCTATAGAAGTGCACAAAGTGCCGGTCGCTGCACAGATACCGTCCACGCCCGTCCCGCCAAATGAAATCGCACCGACGCCGTCGAAAGCATTACAGGGTACTGCTGTGCAGCCGCCCACTTCAGCACAAGCAGCGGAACCCGCCACGAAAGAAGAAACGTCATTTACCGGCCGCGCGATGCCCAACAGCTTCGTAACACTCTTTATTTTCTCCACTCCCATCGTCGTGACGGTCAAGACCGACCTCAGTGGCTCGTGGCACTACACGCTTAATACCGAACTCCCGAACGGTGATCACACGCTCTATGTTGCCTCCGTGGATGCGAGCGGCAAGATACTTGCCAAGAGCCCTGCGGTGCCTTTTGTAAAGACAGCCGAAGCCGCCGAATTCACACCGCTTGTCCCTGAAGCGACGCCCGTGACGGATCCGCTCGATGTGCTCCGCAAAAATCTCTTCGTGCTCGCCGTGAGCGGTATTTCCATCGTCGGTGTTGTGGTGCTCATGCTCCTTGGCGCGCAGCGCGACAAAGCGCCTGCGGTACTCAATATCACCGAAACAGCCGCACCTCCTCCTACCGACAAGCCTAAGAAGGGCGCATGAACCCCACGCGCTTCGGCTCCACGCTCAAAAAAGGTGTCTCGCAGATCGTCGATCACCCGCAGCTCTGGCTCACAATAGTCGTGGCAGTGGCTATCGTCGGCTCGTTTGTATTCGTGGCTGATCGTTTTATCCAGATAGCACGCGACGCGCAAGATAAGCTCGTCAATGTACGCGTCGGCTCTCTGCAAGATGCGTTCTCGCCGCTTGCTGCAGCATTCATCAACGACCCGCAACGGCTGCAGACATACATGCGTGAGATAAGCGTGGAAAATCCGACCATCACCGAATTCTCTATCGTGCAGAACAATGGCGCGGATTGGATCACGGCGCTCTCGCTCGATGATTCGCAAACCGGCAAAAAGCTTACCGGTGTGGATTTCCTCATTTCGCTCGCCAAGACCGACCCGCGCAATTCATTTACCATCGAAGAGGTCAATGGCGATCAGCGCTATTTCCGCACGGCGCGCGCCATAGTGGATGCGAGCTCGAGCGTGATCGGCATCGCGCTCACCAAACAAACGCTCTCCGAAGCAGACCGCAGTATCGCTGCGAGCATTCAGACCAGCATTTTGGTCCTTATCGTAATTCTCGTGCTGCTTCTCGTGCTCTTTTTCCACCACGCGCGCATCGTCGATTACACGGCGCTCTATCGCAAGCTCAAAGAGGTGGACCAGCTTAAAGACGACTTCATTGGGATGGTATCGCATGAGCTCCGCACACCGCTCTCCATCATCCGGGGCTATCTCGCGGAGTTGCGCGGCGGCAAAAGTACCGTGCCGCAGGAAGTGATGCTCGGGTACATCGATCATTCCGCCGAGACGCTCAATGTGCTCGTCACCGACATGCTCGACGTGGCGCGCATCGAGCAGGGAAGAATGCCTTTTGAGCTCGCCATTATGGACCCGGCCCCACTCGTACAAGAAGTGTGCGCTGCACTGCACAAGCCCGCAGAGTCCAAAGGTCTCTCGCTCACGTGCAATGTCGAGCAAGGCATTTCCATCAATGCCGACAAAGATCGCTTGCGGCAGATCGTTACCAATCTGGTCAACAACGCGCTCAAATATTCCGACAAAGGCGAGGTCGCCGTTACAGGACGGTCCATCAATGGCAATTTCGTTCTCCGCGTCAGCGACCAAGGCATCGGCATGACCGCCGAAGAGCTATCGCGGCTTTTCGGCAAATTCTCCCGCATGGCGGGCGACAGAGTGCGCCGCGAGATCGGCACGGGGCTCGGCCTCTGGATCACAAAGCAATTGGTGGAAGCAATGGGCGGCAAGATATCCGTCGAATCCATCAAGGGAGTCGGTTCGCATTTCATCGTGAGCTTGCCTCTCTCGAGGTAGACAATAGAGGTATCTTTCACTAGAGTGGCGATAGATAGAAAGGATGGTCCCATGAGCGTTGTGCCGTTCAAACCACGTGTACCTCAGAGCGTGCCCGCCCGTCCCAAGAAGATGACAGAGGCGGAGTACCGGATCTACCTCAAGCGGAAAGCAGCCATTTTCGCGAAGGCCGGCAACAAAGTCATGTCGTTCGAACAGATGTTCGGCATTTCCGAAGATCGGGCCATTGCGCAGTCGATCAACAAGCTCGAGGATGAGTGAGGCAGCCATGGCCGAAGTTATCAACTTCAACGAGATGCGCGAGAATCGGTCAAAAGGGCAGAAGGAAGAGCCGGCGAAAGCTGCATCTTCGCCGCCCGCATCGGAAAAGAAACCGGATAAGCCTCAGCTGAGTGCGGGCGAGGAGCTGAAAGCCAGAGCCGTCGAGGACATCATGGCTCACCTCGAATTGGCGATGACGCATCTTCGCAAGGAGAGCGATGGTTGCTCGAGGGTGATCCCCGAGCTCATGGAGATAATGAAAGAACTGCGGAATCACCGCGACATCCTGAGGACGAAACTTCGATGAGCGGCCCACCACGGCCGCTCGTTTTCTTTTAGTACTGAGAAATTCTGAAGCCCACCCAAATGCCTGCGAGCGCTCCTGCGCCGCTCAGAATAATGTCGGACATTATCCCGCCGCCCCAGAGCGCCGGAATAAATCCTCCTATCGTGGACCCGACGAACATTCCGATCCACACGAACGGTTTTGAGTTCATAGGATAATTGTACACGTTTCCGATGACCTCTGCGCATGATATAAAGCATCACAAGGAGGGTTCGCAACCCAAAGGGTCCCCTTTCCCAAAGGGAAGCCTTTGGCTCGGGGTAGTGGTCTAGGCAGGTTGATATGTACTCTTTATATATACTTCGCAGTTTATCGAGAAAAAGGTACTATATTGGCGTCTCTGCAGAAGTTGAGACTCGTTTAAAGGCTCACAATCAGGGAAGTAATTCGTCTACGAAGCCGTATCGCCCGTGGAAGTTGCTTTACACCGAAGAGCTTCCAGATAAACAAAGCGCGTGTAAGCGTGAGTATTTTTTGAAATCACCTGCGGGGTATCAGGAAAAATTACGTATCGTACGAGAACGCGATACTATGAAGTAACGGAGGGTTCGCATAGTGGTCTAGTGCACAGTCCTGGAAAGACTGCGTGTCGAAAGGCACCGAGAGTTCGAATCTCTCACCCTCCGCAAAGACTTGAGCGAAGCGAAAGCTTTGCGGAGGGTAGCAATGTCCGGGGGACATTGCGTGAGGATTCGAAAGGAAATTCGGGGACCCGTTCAGCAGAACGGGGTGAATTTCCAGGGCCGAGCGGAGAAATTTGCGGCGGCAAATTTCGAGCGCTTGGCCGCATCTCTCACCCTCCGCAAAAATAAGGAGCGCAAAGAGTAGCTTTGCGCGACTATATTTTTGCAGGAGCGGTGAGAGATTCGAAGGCGAGCGACGCGGGACCCGCCAGCAGGCGGGACGGCGCGAACAGGCCCGAGAGGAGTTTCGACTCGACGGAGTCGAAAAGAGCTCTTGGGAGCATCTCTCACCCTCCGCAGGTATTGCCGCTATTGAAGAACACCTCGGTCTTCAAAAAGAGATCGCAGCGTAGTTACTCTGAGGTTGTGGAAAAAAGCCTCTCTCCAAATGCGCAATGTTCGCTATACTTATTTAATGCGCTTTGTTCGCCACAATACGTTTACTTTGCTGACAGTTGCATTGCTTGCATTGCCAAATGCGGCTTTCGCCGCCACGCTTACTATTGGTGCGGTGAATCCGAGCAATACGACCACGCCGGGCAATGGTCTTAATTTTCAGATGACACCCAATGATTTCCAGACGGCGGTTACGTACACGATCGCCGATGCTTTTGGCAGCGCAAGCACTATTTCGGCAAGCAATATCAACAACGGCGGAGTCTTCTCGTGGATACCTACTTCCGCCGACATCGGCGATCACGCGCTTACGCTTACCGCGACCGATCAGAGCAGCAACACCGCGACCGCGCATGTGACCATCAGTGTACTCGGTCCTCCCTCGGTCACTATCTCCGGTCAGACCAGCGACACCGTCATGGCAGGGTACGGTGTCGCATTTACCGCCCTCGCGCATAGCATCGTCAATCCAACGTACAGCATCACCGATTCCTTTTCCGGCAGTATCTCGGCATCGACCATTAATTCATCCACCGGCTATTTCAATTGGACGACGACGAAAGCGGATGTCGGCACGCACAAGCTCACAATCACCGCCGTCGATTCGCAGGGTCACAGTGCGACCGTGCAGCAGACCATCACTGTTAGTACATCGGGGGGCCTCACGGTCGGCTCTGTATCCCCGGGTGCCAACGTCCTCATCGGCACGCCGGTGAGTTTTTCTGTATCGGCTAGCGGATTCTCAAGTCCGTGGTATTCGATGTCCGATTCTTTCCTCGGCACGTCCATAGGTGGAGATAACATCAGCTCATCCGGCGCATTCTCATGGACGCCGCAAATTTCTGACCTCGGTACTCACACACTCACTGTTTACGCGACCGACGCGCAAAACCACAGCTCGCAAGGCACCGTGACCATCACCGTGGAAGCGGCGAAGACTGCTTCGAGTGCGACCGTATCGAGGAGCGTCGCCATCTCGACGCCGTATCCTTCTCCCGTTATGCCGCTCACGCTCGTGTCTTTCCGCACCTACGCCAATGGCTACAACAGCCCCACGTTTACGCTCAAAGATGATTCTGCGACCTCCACGCTCACGAATGCCGCCATCAGTTCATCAGGATATTTCTCGTGGATGCCGGTGCAGAGCGATATCGGCGTGCACATCGTTACCGTCACGGTGACTGACAGCGCTGGCTCGGCCAATGCCGTGCAGACGATTACGGTCGTGCCAAAGCCGCTCGTGAGCGATGATAAATTGGCAGCCCTTCAGGCGCAGCTTGCCGCACTTCAGGCGCAGCTAGCTTCCTCGAGCCCCGTGGCGGCTGCTTTGCCGCCGGCACCCGCTCCCGTAGGTCAGGTCGCGGGAGTGTCGAAGTTCTTCTTTACGAGATATTTGTATCCTGATCTCACGAGCCCGGATGTCACGGAACTCCAAAAGGTGCTTTCGTATCTGGGTATATACACCGGCGCAGTGACAGGATATTTCGACTCGCTCACCGAAGAGGCAGTTAAAAAGTTCCAAGCGGCTCACAATCTCGACCAGCTCGGAGTCGTGGGGCCGGTCACGCGGCTGCGACTCAACAGCATAAGTTTTGCGGCCGCCGCCGCAACTCCGTCTACTGCTTCCAGCACAGCTGCCGCCGCGATGAATGCCGCGCCGCCGGTCAACACGAGCACGTTCACCTTCACGCAGTTCCTCGACCTTGGCGGAAGAGGGGATGAGGTCACAGCGCTCCAACAAAAGCTCACCGTCCTCGGCATCTACAGCGGCCCCGTCACCGGTTTCTTCGGCCCGCTCACCGCCGCCGCAGTCAAAGCATTCCAGATCGCCCACAACATCGACCCCAAAGGCTACGTCGGCCCCGCCACCCGCACCGCTCTAAATCATTAAGGCTACATAGGGCTTTTTTCATGAGCGCCGAGGGTATTGGCGCTGTTAATCGTACGTTCATGTCCACAGTGGTACACAGTGCCAATGTCCACAGTAGCAACACGCGCGCGCGACGCTGTTTTCGCGTTTATCACGTTATCAATAATCGGTTTTTGTATGCCGCTGTATGCCCATGCAGCGACGAATCTTATTAGCAATCCGTCCTTTGAGACGGGGACGAATAACCCGACCGGCTGGGTGGCCGACTGGTTCGGCACCAATGGATTTACGTTCACGTATCCTGTAACAGGAAGCGGGGGAGGCGGCACGAAGGCTGCCAAGATCACCGGCACTGGTATCGGAGCCGGCTCCGCCGCATGGTGGGGCTTCGGGCAGATTACTGTAACTCCCGGCACGCTCTATTATTTCAGCGACAAATATATCTCCGATGTCGAGACCAAGATCAGCGTCGTGTACAAAGTGCACGCCGCCAACAGCATCGCGGGGGAATGTAATCCCAATGCCTCCGACCCCGCGTTCGTGAGCTGCTCCGAAGTGGTCTCATCTTCGATCTCCCCGTCATCATCGTTCAAGTCATTTTCCACGGCCATCGCGCCGCCGGCCGGTACCGTATCGATGACCATCCAGCACATGCTCACGACCAACGGCTCGCTCACGGTGGATGACTACGTTTTGCAGGAAGGATTGGACGCGAGCAATGCGTATTCGCAGGGCGTTGTATCGCTGACCTTCGACGACGGCACGCTCGATCACTACAACACCGTCTTCCCGATGCTGAAAACAACATCGTTGCACGGCACCTTCTATCTCATCTCGAATTTCATGGACAATCCGAATTTTGCCGGAGCCGAGATATCGAGCCAGCAAATGCTTGAGATGCAGGCTGCGGGCAATGACATGACGGCTCACACGGCGGATCACTGCGATCTCGTGGCGCTCTTCAACGACCCGAATAGCGCGATGAACGGCGGCGTGCAGACGGGCTCTGCCGGCTCGCCCGGCATCGGCTGTCCGGCGGGCGCACTTTCCGCGCCGAAAACTTCTACGGCGGAGATCACGGAATCGAAGACGAAACTCGATTCACTTGGCGCCACTCCCGATGACAGCCTCGCGTACCCGTACGGCAAATACAACGCGGGTGTAGAAAGTGAAATTCAGGGTGCGGGATTCAAAGCCGCACGCAGCATCGATTTCGGGTACAACACGAAAGCTACGGATCCCTTCGCACTCGTGGTGCAACATCTCGATTCGAGTAGGTCAGCCGCCACCATCCATTCATGGATAGATACCGCGCTGGCGTCTAAAGCGTGGCTTATCTTGGTCTTCCACAAGGTAACGACCTCGCCGACCGATCAGTACGATATCTCGCCGACAACTCTTCAAGACACATTGAATTACCTCAAGCAAAAGCAGGGATGCGTACTTACGGTTACGCAAATGCTCAATGGTGCTCCGTGCGGCTCAACTACTGCGACCACTACTCCTCCGATAGCCACCACGACGCCTACGATCTCGAACATTACGACGACGAGCGTGACAAGCACCGGCGTTACTGTTACTTGGACGACCAACGAAGCTGCGACCAGTCAGGTGGAATACGGCACGAGCACTTCTTACGGCGCTTCTACGACGCTGAATGCATCGCTGGGCACGTCGCATAGCGTAGCGCTCACGGGTTTGGCAGGTGCCACCACGTATCACTTCCGCGTGTACTCGAAGAATGCGGCAGGTAATCAGGCAGTGTCGGGCGACGGCACATTCACCACGAATGCTGCTCAAGATACGGTCGCTCCCGTGTTGTCCGCTATTACTGTCGGCTCCATCACATCGACCGGAGCCTCGGTGCAGTGGACGACCAATGAAGGTGCGACAAGCCAGGTGGAATACGGCACGAGCACGGCATACGGCGCCACGACAACTCTCGACGCATCGCTCGTAACGTCGCACTCGGTCGCTCTCTCCGGTCTTGCCTCGTCGACCCTCTATCACGTGCGCGTCATTTCCAAAGACGCTGCGGGCAATACCGCGACTTCGTCCGATAGTACGTTCACGACACTTGCCGCTGAAGTGACACCTCCGACAACAACGACCACTGAAACGACCACGACACAAACTCCCGTTGTTGCGACCGGAGGTGGCGGTGGCGGAGGTGGCGGAGGTAACGGCCCGATATTCGGCTCATTCGGTCTGAACATTGCAGGGCCAGTCTTCACGCCGCTCCCGCCAAATACCGGAGGAAGCGTGCTCGGCACATCGATCTTCCGTTTCGCTCAAAATCTCTGGAGGGGCATGCATCACGGTGACGTAACGGAATTGCAGAAGCGATTGAAATCGGAGAATTTCCTCACCATCGATAGTCCGACCGACTTCTTTGGCCCGCTCACATTCGCTGCGGTGAAAAAGTATCAGGCGGCGCACGGGATCGAATCCATCGGCATGGTAGGACCGAAGACCCGCGCCTCCCTCAATCTCGCAGTGGACGATCCGCAGCGAGCAGCCGCGCTCTCCGCGCTCAAAGCACAATACGATTCGCTTCTTGAGCAGGTAAAAGCGCTTTCGATAGCCCGTTAAGTTACGGGCGACGTAAGGCGAGAGACGCGCAAAAGCTCGCTTTTGCGCGTCCGAGCCGAGGAGCTCGAAAACAACACCCTGCGCTTTTGCGCAGGGTGCATTTCCGAGCAGCAGGGTTTAACGCCCCGCGGTCTCGGAATGAGTTGTTTTACAAGGTCCAAAACGCGCCGCGGCAAGGCAAGGCCTTGCCGCGGCCGTCTCATTGCACGCGGAATGGCCGCATGTGCGCTGAAACGGTATGAGAAATACTGTTCACGTCAAAAGCGGCGATCTCCCATCCCATCTCCTCAGCGAGAATGCGGAACGCGGAAAGTTTATCGACGTTCTTATCGCTCAAACCACCGTCAATATGCACATAGATGAGCGGTGGGTCTTTCTTGGCCGCTTCCTCGATAACTTTTATCATCGACTGACGCATGTCGGCTGGCTGTGTTTCAAAAAAACGTGCTGCGTTCTCTTTATCTTTTTCCCAATCGGCTGGAAGGGTATCCATGGCGATAGTATATCGTGATTCCGGTCCGTATTGGAGGATCTCAAACAAAACTTACTTCAACCCGAAGCAGCTGCCGAAGACCGAGTAGAGCCATGAACAGAGTTTTGATTGTGACGCGGTTTGGATGTCAGGGCTCGGCAATATCCAACTCGTGACGGCGTGCCAGATGCTGGTCGCGACGCTCGTGATAGTGCTGCCGATATTCGATACGCTGAAAGTGACGGCGGGCGGAAGCTCGGCCATGTAAGCCGCCACGTAGCGTGCGCTTTCCGATGGAGTGCCTTGCTGCAAGAGCGCTTCGGTCGCGAGTATCGTGGAAGAAGCTATCGGATGGATAGCGGGACTCTCGCCGGAAGTGAGCGAATCTTTTTCTACAAATGCCGCCGCGCGTCCCACGCTCACCGGCGTGCCCACAGGGCCCATCTTCTGCAAGAGTATTGCGATGTCGCCGAGCTGGATGGGGAGTTGCTGTTGGAGTATTGCGATAGATGAATGGCAGGAATCATCGCAGAGACCGTGCGCGTCGGCTTCGAATCCGGCATTCACCGAAGCATCCATGGCCACGTAATCGCTGCGCGCCTGCGCGAGCGCGAGCGCGAGCTGCGCCTGCCCCCACGGAGAAGTGGGCACGCGCGCCCATCCGCCGTGCAAATTGTCGATAAATGTGCCGAGCCTCGTTTTGGGTATTGCGACCTCTACTGGTGTGCCTATCTCCACCGCGACCGCAGCGGGCGTCACCCAGTCCGAGGTGGCGACGGGGAGGTCGGCGTATCGCAGGGCCGGACGCTCCGGTAATACCGAGAATGTCGTGCCGTGTTCGAAGCCATCAAATCCGGAGACTACGCCGACACTATCGGCATTCGTCGTATGAGTAATGCGGAGATTGGAGATGCCACTCAAACTTATCGCGGCATTTGCCGCGCCTTGCGCTGCGACATCGGGACGAGAAGGAGTGGCGCCGCTTCCCGCACCGAAGGTGGCTGCTTGCGGCAATTGTTGCAAGCGCGTCATCGCGCTGATCACCTCGGCATGTGTGGGTGCCGCTGCAGCGTTCTGCGCGTTTGTATTTGCGGGATTTGTGGGCAAAGTCCGGCCTAACTGCGCTGCCCCAGTCGCGGCTTGGCCCTGCTGCGCTGCCCCGGTTGCGGCTTGGCCTTGCTGCGGCGCACCATTTCCGGCAGCCGCATTAGCTTGGCCTTGCTGCCCGAGCGCGCTGAGCTCCCCCAACGCGTTATTCGATGGACCGCTTGGTCCTTGCGCGGCGTTGCCCACCAGTTCAGCCTGCGTCGGAAGCGTGGGATGTACGGAAGTATTCGGGAGCTGATAGTTCGGCACTTGTACCTGCGAGCCATTTCCCGAAGGGAAGCCCGTGAATGTCTGTGGGATGGTTCCATTTTGGAGCGGCGCAGCATTTTGCGAAGGCGCATTTGCCGAGCCTTGCCCCTGCCCACCTGCGGGACTTCCTGCGGCGGAATTACCGGAAGACGGAGCGCCGATAGGGGAGGAAGGATTGGAAAGATCACCGAACTGATCCACCGAGGCCGGCACGCCCACAGGATTTGACGGACTAGAATACTGCACGCCATTTGGTGGCGGCGTAAAACCTGTCGTTTGTTGTTGTAGAGGTGCGCGAGCGATAGGCGCGGGCTGCGTTTGCGTCTGTGTGGGAGCGGACTGCGGCGTAGTCGCTCTGCTCACATAATTTGAAACGGTGTCATACGACGAACCCACGCTGGATGCGATAAAACTCACGACTGGCGCAATAAAGTTGGCGAGCGTAGAGAGCGACTGTGTGGGGGAGTAGCCGCTCGTTTGCGAGGTCGGTAGTTGATTCGTACTTCCAAAGGTCGATGGATAGCTGTAGGCGCTCGGTGCAGAGCCACCCGAAACCGCTCCTGTCGAACCCGCCGCTGGTGCGGTGCCAACTGGCATCGTACCGACATTGGTCATATTACTATTGGTCGGAAATGGAGTGGATGGTGCGGGGGCGGCGCCACCGGAAACCACAGAACCAGCCGGCCGCGGGGCAACCGGAGTACTTCCCACTGGGTATGAAGCTGAACCGCCAGAAACAGGGCCGGTTTGTGAATTTCCCGCTGCAATGCTGCCGAGTTGGTCGGTCGGTGAGGGCTGCGCCGGCGCAGGTGCGGGTGCTGCGGGAGCTGCACCACCGGTGACTGGCGAACTTGCCGCACCGCCCGCCGGGGCAGGAGCAGCTCCACCAGTGGGTGCCGGCTGTTGCGTTGCGGGCGCAGTGGCTGTTGAAGGTGGCGCAGGAGGAGTGTCTGTTGTAGACGGTGGGGGCGGTTGGTCTGCAGGCGGTGTCGCGCCGGTCTTGCTGCTTGAAGGCAGGCAGGACGAATCGCTCGCAGTCGCGCTCGTGCCGCACGCCTGTTGCTGGTTTGGATTTGTCTTCGCACACGTCTTCCATTCGCCTCCATTGACGTTGTCATAGCACGACATTCCTTTGCAATGATGACTTGCATCACAAAAACCTTTGATCAAATTTGAATAGCATCCTATGCCGTAACAATTGGTATACGTTTTACCGTTTTCCGTAAATGTATTGCATTTTGTCGAAGGATTTTTCTCGTCATAGGTAACGGGATTTTTAGCAGGATCCGAACTGTATATGAGCGTGTCTGTCGCTGCGGGGCACATGTCATCCGCTGCGATAGGTGCAGCAACAGAGACGCCACCCGACAAGGTGGCCGTGTTCGTGAGGCCCGGGTCGCCAAGCCCGACGAGCGCCTGAGCATAATTAACGACAAAAAGTCCCCCTATCAACATGCACAACGCCACCCCTTTTTTGGCCATGCGTATATCCTATCAGCTCACAGCAAAGCCCTATTTCCGGTGAGTGGATACGTCTGAACAGCTTGCCAAATAGGAATAGTGTGCTATAATGATTCTAGGAAATCCGCTCTGTGCGGAATAACTCAAACCGGAGGACATCCCATGCGAATTCTCGCACTTGGTATCGTGCTTTTCACTGCTTTTTGCGCGACAGCGAATGCGCAGGCCGTCGACTACCATCGCCTCTTTGGCGTGAAGGAATATGCGGCATCGAACTCGATCCCGACGGAGTACCGCGACGTGCGGTGCGTCAACGAAAGCTGGACGAGCGATCGCCGTGCGCGATGCAGAAAGGACTTCGATGATCTCATCGGGCGGCTCCAAAGGGAAAAAGCGCTCATGGGCGTCGCGATGTACGCGATCACGTTCAAGGCCGGCGACAACGCAAGGACCACCGTCGATCTGGGCAGGATCGTCGATGAATTCAACGTCTCGGACGCTGAGACAGTGAGGCTCTTTGAGAAGCTGAGCACCGACTATCCCGCGCCGGCGGCAAAAAAGTAATTGCTCGCGGCATGGGAACACTTTAGGCGTCACTAATCCGTGGCGCCTTTTATTTTGCCGATGCGATATACGCCTCATGCTTGTGCGCCATATGCTCCGTGATACACTCACGCCAGAATCAAACACGGAGAAAAACCATGGGTCTAAAACTCCTCGTGCTCGCCATCGGGGTCACGATCGCGTGGCACCTCTTTAATATCTGGCGGGCCGGCAGAAAGCTGGCACAGGCGCGAGACTATCACGTGCTCGAACATCACAAGGGCATGGTGACGTGCGTCGCATGTTTGACACTCGTCGCAGTCGTGCTCATCGAGATGATGGTGCGCATCAGTCCGAATCCGTACGCGGTGAATCCGCTGCTGATGGTTTTCCATCTCCTCATCGTGGCCGCGCTCGTGCTCGTCTTTGTGGCGACCGTTACGCGGTTCACCGGCCTGAAGCGTCCGCAGATACATGGCAAGTTCGCGTACTCATTTTACTCGCTGTATGTGCTCGCGATCGGCACCGGCTCGGTGATGCTCTATCGTCTCCCGCTTTGATCCTCAAGCCTCGTGCAAAACGAGGCTTTCCTTTTGCATAACTGAACTTATCCCCACATCATGCCGACTAGTTGGCAAATTGAACGTGCTAATCTGCGGGTGTGAAAAGGGCCGCTATAATCGTACTCGGAAAGCGACACGTCGCGTTTTTTTTTTGCGACTCTTTTTCTTCTGACGGCCGCCCCTGCGTTTGCTGACACCACCGCGATCACGCTACCTACATCCGACGGCAACTATACGCAGTGGACGCCATCGGTCGGCACCTCGCACTTTGCCAATGTCGATGACTCGGGCTCCTGCAACGGTACGACTGACTACAACTCAACGACAGTCGTCGGCAATCGCGACTCGTATGGCGTAAGTATTTCATCGGTAACAAATGGAGCAAAAATAACGAAAATAGAGATAAAACCGTGCGCATCCCAATCGGCAAGCGGCAATCCTGCTCCCGTTATGAACGTGTTCTATCGCTTCGGGGGAGTGAACAGCGCTGATTCCGGCAGTTATACGCTCTCCGGCACGACACCAGTAGACCTCGCAACTACCACCTACAGTAGCCTCACGTTCCAAAAAACATCCACGTCCACGCTGGAGATCGGCGCCGTACTGACATCAGGCATAAAAGGCGCGCGATTATCGCGCATTACCGCAGTCGTTACCTACACACCGCTCGCAGCGCCATCCGCGCTTACAGCCACCGCCACTACCACGTCAAATATCGCTCTTTCATGGACGGACAACGCCTCAACAACCGAGACAGGCTTCAGTATCGAGCGAAGTCTCGACGGTTCGTCATGGAGCGCGCTTGCGTCTACGACAAAAGGCGTTATTTCCTACTACGACACCGGCCTCACGGCTTCCACGACCTACTACTACCGAGTCCGCGCCTTTGATTTTGGCGGCTACTCCGCCTTCAGTGGCACTGCCTCTGCCAGCACAACAGGCCCTCCCGCAGCGCCATCAGGTCTCACGGCGACAGCAACAACGAGTGCGGCCATTGGATTGAGTTGGACAGACAATGCGACAACGACAGAGACAGGCTTCAGTATTGAGAGAAGCCTCGACGGCTCCTCCTGGAGTGCTCTTGCGACTACATCGCAAGGCGCTACCTCGTATTACGATTCAGGTCTTATTTCGTACACCACCTACTATTATCGCGTCCGCGCCTTCAATGCCGCTGGCTACAGTTCTTTCAGTGGTACGGCAAACGCGACGACGAGCACTTGTTCCCAGACAATATCAAGCGACATTACGACGGATACTACGTGGACGAATGCTTGCAATGTTTATGTCATTTCAGGCCTCCGAAAAGTTAATTCAGGAGTGACGCTAACCATTAACCCGGGTGTCATAGTGAAGTTCCAATCTGATGCATCATTTTGGGTCGACGGTGTTTTGAACGCGCAGGGTGTATCAACCTCGTCGGTATATTTCACTGCGTATACCGATGACATTGGTGGAGATACGAATGGTGACGGCACGTCTACCACGACAGTAGGTTATTGGCGTCATATTCGCGTTAATTTAGGCGCGACAACCACTCTGGCGTATTCAGTAGTCCGGTACGGCGGTAATCCAATAAGTGCCTCGGCCGATATTTGGGTAAACGGCGGTTCTCTGGTCGTTTCCAACTCGGAAATTGCGTCCACTTCCGGTGCTGTCATATATCAGACATCGGGCACGACAAATATCTCAAATTCAACGATCCATCATTCCGGCTCTGATGCCGGTGTATTAATTGCTGATGGCTCCGTATCCATCTCCACGTCTACTCTCCGAAACAATACCGGGTATGGACTTTCCGTCACCGCTGGAAGCGGCCCTGCAACTGTGACAGGAAACAGCTTTTTAGATAATTCCTCCGGTGCTGCGTTCCTGGACTTTGCCCAAGGTTTGACATTTATCCATTCCGGCAATCATGCATCCAGTGGCACCAATCGCGGATTTAAAATTGCCGGCGATACGATCGGAAATACAACATGGACCGCAGAAAAGCTTCCCTACATTATCAATAATATCGTCACAGTAGGGGCCGGCAACACTCTCTCTATAGAGGATGGTGCTGTCATAAAATTTGATACCGGCTCGGGGAAGATATCTGTAAACGGTGAGCTCGATGCAGGAACGACCACAACGCTAATCGAACACGGGCCGTGGTTTACATCCCTAAAAGATGACCTTATCATCGGTGATACTAATGGTGATGGGCAATCACTCGGGGCAGCGGGTGATTGGAATAGCATAACCATTAATTCCGGTGGAGTTGCGAATATTTACAGCGCAGTTGTTCGATATGGAGGAAATTCAGCATCTGGGGCAATGATCTACAACAATGGCGGGACACTTATGATCGCAACGTCGACGGTTGCGACGAGCAGCCTCATTGCCATCCAAACGTCAGGTGGAGGAACAACGAACATCACTGCGTCAGATGTAGCATATGGCCAGTATGGAGTATATGTAGATAACGGAACGGTGACGGTTCAAGCAACGAGCACCCTACACGACAATTCACTTTATAGTGCGATCAACACTACGCCCTCCTTGGCGACTTTGAATGCGGCAGGGAATTATTGGGGTGATGTAGCCGGTCCTTACAACGCAATTGCTAATCCGACCGGAACAACAACCAGTCCGGTTTCGAACAATGTGACTTTTGATCCATGGATTGGTAAGGGTCAAGCGACAACGACGCTCCATTATGTTATCAAAGACGAGTTCCCCACATGTCAAACAGATACTCCATTTTGGTGCTGGTCTGTCGCCACTAGCACACGGAAGCTTCTTATAGACGCAAGTACTACGGCTTATAGTACCCAAGTAAACGGTGCGATTACGACATGGAATGCTTTAGGCAATGTACTCGTTGCAAATGCAACAAGCTCTCCAGCAAATCTTTCCATCGTGGACATATCCGTCTCTGACGGCGCCGACCTAAGCTATAAAGCCCGATATTTTTCCCCGGCAGAGAATCCGGCGAATACTATAAAGTTGAATTCCTACTATTTAGCAAGCCAATCAAGTGACGAAGTTCAGAACACCGCAACTCATGAAATCGGCCATGCACTAGGGTTAAATCACAGTTACACAGGGAACGTCCTGTACTTCTTGCAATCTACTCAGACGGCATTGGGTCTGCAGGATATTGCTGATTACAAATATCTTTGGCCAAAGATATGACCAAAAAAGGCCTTTATACGTTAGCTTTTTTTGGACTTCTTGCTGGATGCATTGTGGTTTTTGTAAAATTCTCCACTTCACCTGAGCTCCAGCAGTCACCCCCCTCGAGCCAAGCACAATTATTAGTCCCGACAACATCTGAGCAGGTATCGAAAGAGGCAGATAATACAAAAGTTTCGCTTCCAGCCAAACTCATCAATCCGGCATCTGCTAAAGATTCAAGCTCAAATAATTCGGATTCAAGCGCACCCGCTTACACGGATGTGTTTCGCGGCTCTGTTCTCAAGCAAGTAGGAGATAGGTATATGGCCGGGCAACAAGCAATTCAGGTCGAAGTAGCTGTTGAGCCCGATTCGTCCTTCACTGATCACAAAGGAAATGCATCCGGTAATGTAGTAGTGTCGGCCCTTTTAAACTCTAATTCAGGCCAGACATTAAAATCTGCCCTCCAGCACGGAGGGATCGTGATTGCCTTTTATACCGTTTATGACTCACGAAATAATTGGTATGTACTTACCCGCTACGGTGTTTCATTCAATTAATATGGCTACGAAAGAAATAATAAATCAAAGATATATTGTTCTAGGGATGGTGTGCGCCACGTTAGTTTCAATACTAATTGGACTTGTTTCGTATCAACCTGGTCCTCATAGAGGTCCTCAAATGGTGCACGAAATGGAGCTGCAGGACGCTGCAGACTTCTCCGATGATAATGTGCTTATCGGTGCTTCACATAGCGTTTTTGTTGGTAAGGTAGTACGAGTGATCGGTACTCAAGATAGAGGTTTTGGGCCTGAGACTCAAGATGAGGTGGCGGTAGTCGCTAATATAAAAGGAAATTTACAAGGCTATATCACGGTCAATCAGGAGGGGGGTTACGAGAACGGAGTTTTATATGTTATCGGTGGAGACGGCGCTTCGGACAAATACTTATTACAACAGGGGTCGACCTACCTGTTCGCAACCCGGTATAACCCATTGCGGAACTGGTACACGATAATTGCACATCCCGCAGGCCTGAAACTAATTACTAGTGACCCGAGCGGGAGGACTGCCGACTTGGCGGCAGTGGCCAATGCTGACAGTCGCGTGCAGGCCCTGCGTAATGCCTATCCGCATGAAGTTTTGCTCGAGGCGGATATTGCTCACGGCAATACGCTCAATAGTTACGACTCGTTACAGCAGCCTGTTCAGTAATATGAACTCGCATGGTTTTGTTCACAGACCCGCGTGGACGGTTTTTTCATGCGCGATATCATGAATGCAATGGCTACTTCACTCGTTCTCTTCGCGCTCGCGGGATTTGCCAATGTCGTCATTGGGATGATCTGGTACCATCCAAAAGTTTTTGGCGGTGCATGGATGCGCATGAGCGGTATCGCGCCGGTTGAAGGATATCCTACATGGAAAATGATGGTGAGCGCTTTTTTTGCGCTGCTCGCCGGCATGCTCATCGCGTGGGTGATGAGTTTGGTCGGATATGCGCTCAATGAATTCGTGGATTGGATATCGGCACTGGAGCTCGGCTTCTGGTGCTGGCTCGGATTCATCGCGCCCACGCTGCTTGGCACTGTGCTCTGGGAAAGAAAACCGTTCACGCTGTACCTCATCAATACAAGCTACTGGCTCGTTTCTTTTATCGCCATCGCGCTCGTCTTGGTGATAGGAACCATGTACCTCGGTGCCGCTCCTTTGTCCTATTAGTGTGAGCGCAAAAGTTACACGCCGGTACATTTGGATCTTTCTCGGCATCACATTGGTGTTTTTTGTTTTTGCGACACAATTTTCTCTCAATCAGCGTGTCTCCGAAGGAAAAAACGCGCGTCGTACCGTAGAGATCGGCGGCAAAACCATCAATGTGACGCTCGCCGACACTCCGGCATCGCGTGAGCAGGGCCTCAGTGGCACAAAAGGACTCGCGTCCGACGAAGGAATGCTCTTTATTTTTCCACGAGATGGGAAGTATTCTTTTTGGATGAAGGATATGCTCTACGCTATCGACATTGTTTGGATATCTTCCGATGGTAAGGTCGTCTATATCGTGCCAAATGCATCGCCGGAGAGTTATCCCGCGACATTCACTTCAAAAATGCTCGCACGCTACGTGCTCGAGCTACGGGCCAATTTTGTCAAGACCAATAACGTCAAGATCGGCGATATTGTGCGACTCTAAAATCAGAAAAATGTGTTGTATTCAACTTAGGGCGACCCGTTTTCGCTTGCGTTTTGGGTTATGCACAGCGCTTCGCAAAAAAATCATCCGGAAACGGCAATACAATTACGGGTATTAATAGTCGCTCATAAAAAATGCGCATGACACAAAAAGGAATTGTTTCGGTGAGGAGAACGCGTCGTCCGGTAGTGGCCAAACACTCCGGTGCGAGCGCAGCGATCGGTTTATATCGAAAATATTTACCGAATATCCAAAAACGCGACGGCCGGATCGTTCCTTTTGATTTCAATAAGATAGTAGGCGTGGTCCACAAGGCCATGACGGCCTCCAATGAGGGTTCTGAAGACGAAGCGATCGTCATTGCCCACAAAGTGGCAGGTGAAATGATGCGCATCGCCAAGACCTACAAGAATTTTCTTCCTACGGTGGAGGGTTGTCAGGACGAAGTGGAGCGACAATTGATACTCGCCGACTACGCGGCGACTTCCAAGTCATACATTTTGTATCGTGCAGAGCGCGCCAAGATACGTAAGGATCAGGGTGAGGTGCCGGACCTCTTCCGCGAGCTGGCGGGCGAATCCAAAACATATTTCAAGAACAATCCGCTCGGAGAATTCGTGTATTTGCGCTCGTACGCGCGCTGGATAGAGAGCGAGCAGCGTCGCGAGACGTGGATAGAGACCGTCGATCGCTATGTCGGCTTTATGAAAGAGAATCTCGGCGTCAAATTGAGCGATAGGGAATACAAAGAAGTGCGCGAAGCGATACTCAAGCAGGAAGTCATGCCTTCGATGCGCGCGATGCAATTCTCGGGCGATGCCGCGCGCAAATGCAATACGTGTTTTTACAATTGCACATTTACCGCGCCGGCCAAGCTCGAAGATTTCGCGGAGATCATGTATCTCTCGATGCAGGGCTGCGGCGTCGGATATTCGGTGGAGAGCTACAACATCCAGCAATTGCCGCAGATAGAAAAACAATCGGGAGAACAATTGCCGAAGCACGTGGTCTCCGACAGCAAGGAGGGATGGTGCGATGCGCTCACGCTCGGACTTCGTACGTGGTATTCCGGCAAAGATATCGAATTTGATTTCTCGCTCGTGCGTCCTGCCGGCGCACGATTGAAAACCATGGGCGGCAAAGCGTCCGGCCCCGCGCCGCTCCGCTCGCTTCTTGATTTTGCGCGGGACCGTATCATCAAGCGTCAGGGAAGACGCTTGCGCAATATCGACGCGCACGATGTCATCTGTAAGATCGGCGAATGCGTGGTCGCCGGTGGCGTGCGCCGCACCGCGATGATATCGCTTTCCGATCTCGACGATGTGGAGATCCGCGATGCCAAGAAAGGACAATTCTTCCTCACCGATCCATATCGCTCTGTCGCGAATAATTCCGCCGTGTATGAGACGAAGCCGACCAATGCCGAGCTCATGGATGAGTGGGTCGCGCTCATGAAAAGCGGCACCGGCGAGCGCGGCATTTTCAATCGCGGCTCGCTCGAGAAGACGATGCCGAAGCGCCGTCTCGAATTCCTGCGCAAAAAGCACGGTAAGAAGAACGGCTACATCGGGCAAGTCGGCACCAATCCCTGCGGCGAGATCATTTTGCAGTCCAAACAGTTCTGTAATCTCTCGGAAGTGATCGCGCGCGCACACGACACCGAAGCCACGCTGCTGCGCAAGATAAAGCTCGCGACATTGCTCGGTACGTACCAATCGAGCCTCACAAAATTCAGTTACATTTCCAAAGAGTGGACCGAAAATTGCGAACAAGAGCGTTTGCTCGGCGTATCCATCACCGGCCAATGGGATTCTCCGGCAGTGCGCAACGCAAAAACGCTCAAAAAGATGCGCGCTGTGGCCATCAAGACAAATCAGACCTACGCCAAGCGCTTCGGCATACCGCAATCGATGTCCATCACGTGCGTAAAGCCTTCCGGCACCGTCTCGCAGACGTTTGATTGTTCGTCCGGCATCCATCCGCGCCATTCGCAGTACTACATTCGCCGCATTCGCATCTCCGCGACCGATTCTCTCTTCAAATTGGTGCGCGATCAGGGTATTCCGGTGCAGCCGGAGGTGGGGCAGGCAATGGGCGAGGCCAACACCTACGTGCTCGAGTTCCCCGTACGCGCCCCGCACGGCTCCGTGTACAAGAATGACATCTCCGCTATCGAACAATTGGAGTATTGGAAGTTAGTGAAGCTCAATTTCACCGAGCACAACCCTTCGGCCACAATATCAGTGGGGGAAGATGAGTGGGTGGCGGTCGTCGCATGGCTCTTCAACAACTGGGACATCATCGGCGGCCTCTCATTCCTCCCGCGCGACAACCATGTGTACCGTCTTGCGCCGTACGAAGCGATAGACAAAAAGCGCTACGAAGAATTGGCCAAAAAATTTCCCGCCGTGGACTACTCAAAATTGGTCATCTACGAACGCACCGACGAGACCGAGGCGAAAAAGGAGTTGGCGTGTGCGGGCGGCACGTGCGAGATAATGTAGCGATTTTTTCTGAAAATCGCGAGCTGCCGCGTTGCGGGACCCCACCTTCGCCAAGGCTATGGCGGGCAAGCCTGCTTTCCCGCTGCGCCCTTCCGAAGTTTTAGCGAAGGGGGGCGCCTTGCATCTCATTGATTTTTAGAAAAAATCGAAACTTCGCTGTCGGCAAAAAGAAAAGCCGCCGGCCTTTGGGGCAGGCGGCGGCGTTCAATGATTGTCCGCGTGCATCAGAAGTTTCGCAACGACGCGATTCATGATGCCTTCCAAAATGTTCTTAGAGACAATTGAAGTGTTGTCACCGTCGTCGATGATCGGCACACCGGCTTCCCGAATCTCTCCGGTTTCCTTGTTTACTACGAGCAGTATTCTGCTGTTGATCATGAGCTCACGACCTTGCCACCGGTACGGTAATGAACATGCCGCATGCAATTCAAGGCGGGTCGGATGCGACTTCACTGTTACATCCGAACAATCGCTGTCCGCAGGTATGAAGAAACTTCGTTCAAAGTATGCATACTCGTCTTCTTCAGTGACCTTCACACCCGTTTTTACTACAAACGCGGAGAGACCTCGAACAGCCTCCGCATCCAGTTTTGGGCCAGCGGAGGCCGACTGGGCGAAAATAGCGAAACATAGTGCGACGCATGCGAGAACGACGTTCCGGAACATTGTAGACCTCTTTTGTTTCCTGCCGACACACTACACGTTCTGCGGAAAAAGAAAAGCCGCCCCTCGACTATGCTCGGGGCGGCAGCGTTTAGCGATCACTATTTCTGTAAAACTTGATCGTGCTTTCAAGAGTGTTCTTCAGATCACCTCGTACGCTGTCATTATCGACAAATAGTTGCAACTTATCGACGAAGACTGAGGCTGTTTCAGATACTTGAATGTTGCCGCTTGGCAAGATGAGATGGAACTGCATCTTCGAAAGCACCTCTACCGACTTCGTCCGATTCACGGGTGCTTGGCACCATGCGTTAATTTCCAGAACATCGTGGTCGTATGGATGCGTCTTTACAAATGAGCGAACTGATATCGATCCACATCGGGGGTCTTCATCGGGAACGAAAAAACTGTATTCCCATCCACTTTCACTACCCTTTGCCCAATGCAAGCCATTGTGATTCACAAAGTCGAACAACCACGTCGCGTCATCGCGACTAATGGCCGACGGTCGCGCTCCTTCTGAGCTTTGCGCGACAGCAACACCGCCGAGCAAGAGACACGCGAGAGCTGCAAATGCAATTTGTCGAAGCATGGCAGAAACTCCTTTGTTTGCCTGCCGAAACAGTACACGTTTTATCGAAAAAGAAAAGCCGCCCCGAGAAGCTCGGGGCGGCCGCACATTAGAGGGTCTCCGGATACCATTCGATCAATTCGATCTCGATAGAATAGTGGGGAGAAAGTCGCCGCAACATGTCGTCCTTGTGGGCGGTCATCCATTTCGCCGGTCCACGGACAAGCAGAAATGGTTGATCATCGAGACCGGTCATAAGATTACTGGATACGATGTCCCCGCCGGTAACCCCGACGAATGAAAAATCGACCACATAGGGTGCATCTTTGAGCAAACGCTGAAGACGACCCCTCACCAAAGCAAGCTGCTCCTTCCGAAATCCATGCGGAATGATATCGGGCATGGTGTCCTCCATTGACCTGCCGACACACTACATAATTGCGGGAAAAAGAAAAGCCCGCCAGAATTTGCTTCAGCAAATTCTGGCGGGCTGGTGATCATTTCCGTTTCTGCTTTTTCTTGGGCGCGAGCGCGCTCCAATCGGGCTTCGGGCCGAGATATTCGAGGGCCTTTTCCACGTCGCCGGTCTGCATGCCCTCGTAGAGGAGAGCAGCTCGCTCCGCGCCTCTTCCATGACTGAAATCAAAGTCCTTTTTTACGGAAGTTCCCGTAAAACGAAGGTAGCCCACGTCGTCACCCAGAGATGCCGCCACATAGTACGCCTCTTCAGGATCGCCGCTATGCAAAAGCCCGGCCCTCTTCATGGCGACGCCGGCAAAAAAGTCCGCCTGCTGTTCGAAATAGACGAGAAGATTGTATTGTCTAAATTTCTTTTCTCGTCGATATGGCAGGGATGAGATCGTTACAGCGTCTTTGAACGCTTTTTTCTCAAGCCCGGTGATGATTGCCACGTAATGGCCTATTTCGTGCGCCACGGTCAAATTGATCGTCGGGCTTGCGGACGTGGACCACAGATATTTTTTTAGCTGGGTCCTGTCTATACGCACGATCCTTTTTTGCATCAAGAATTCGCTGCCGTAGTCCTTGCTCTTTTTAGTCGAGGAGAAGATCACGACCGGAGCAGGCGCGTAGGGTCTACCGTGCGCCAGGAATACACTCGCCCAAAACTCGTTGACTTTGTTCGCGGCGTTCCGGATAACAAGATCCATTTCCTCGTCGCTCATGTCTCTTAATAACTTTTGCGACAAAGGATCGGTACGCGGCGGCAACGTGTCGGTGAATGGTGCAGGCGGCGGAGGAAGTACTGTGGCGGCAAGCAGGGCGGGGATCTTTTTATAGACGACCACTCTATGGCATCGCTTTGTTTTTTTTACGCATTTCTTCGCCCATGTCTTGACGGGCTTATCGAGGCCGTAGTTTTGCACCAGCTCTTCGTTGGTATACGCGTCTGCCGCGGCGAACGTGGCGAATAGAAAGAGAAGGGTGAGGAGCGAACGCTTCAGCATCGAAGCCTCCGATCAATTTGAATAGTCTGAACTGCGAGCATTGTTGCATCATTCTTGATGAAGTGCAAAAAGTTGGGGATAGATTGTGGAAAAGAAAAAAACCCCGGCATG
>CAZHOB010000021.1:0-24792 GCA_964534465.1 uncultured Candidatus Saccharibacteria bacterium | reverse complement strand
CGATAGAAACACCTCGCTCCTCGGTCTCATACTCGTGAGCAAATTCCTGCAGGCAGCCTTCTCGCGCGTGGATACACGCGGCGGCGATCTGCCGGTTTTCTATATGTACATCGACGAATTCCAAAACTTCGCGACGCCTTCCATATCGACCATCCTTTCAGAGGCAAGAAAATACAAGCTCTCGCTCACGGTGGCGCACCAATTCATCGCGCAGCTCGAAGAGCCGATACGCGATGCGGTGATCGGCAACGTCGGCACGAAAGCTGCCTTCCGAATCGGCACGACCGACGCCGAATTCCTCGAAAAACAATTCCAACCGACATTCAGCGCACAGGACCTCGAAAATTTGCCCAATCGCACCGCCGTGCTCTCACTTCTGGTCAACGGTGTGCCCGCACGCCCTTTTACCATCACCACACAAGAGCTCCCGCGGTTCAATTATGAATTCGTCGACCAGCTCAAAGAGCTTTCATATCAAACGTACGGTCGCCCGCGCGAACAGGTGGAAGAAGAGATACGCATCAAGTTCGACGCGAGCTACGGCAAGCGCCGCTTTCCACCCGGTCCGGAGCTGCAATAGGTCGCAAAATGTGATACATTACGGCGCATGAAACATCCACAAGAAGAACGCACATTGATCGTCTTTAAGCCGGATGCCGTGCAACGCGGCATCGTAGGGGAGATACTCTCTCGCTTCGAGCGCGTAGGGCTCAAGATAGTCGGCACCAAGATGCTGCAGCCCTCGACCGACCACTACTTCCACCATTACGAGACCATCGGCAAAATGGTATCGCGCCGCGGTAAAAAAACATTTGAAGTAACGCTCGATCTCATGAAAGCGGGACCCGTCGTTGCGGTCGTGCTCGAGGGCGTCGAGGCGGTCTCGTTGGTTAGAAAAATGGTCGGAACGACCGAGCCGAAATCCGCACCGCCCGGCACTATCCGCGGCGACTATTCGCACATGAGTTTTGCTCATGCAGACAAGCACGAGGTCGGCGTTCCGAATCTCGTTCATGCTTCCGGTGATCCTGATGAGGCTAAGGCCGAGATACTACACTGGTTTTCTGAGGCTGAACTCTTTGACTACGAGACTGTGCACGACAAGTTCACGCAAACGAACAAGAGATAGAGCCACTGTGCGGTTGTGCACACAAAGGCACAACTTTTCAAATGCCGACTCGGGTGTATAGTGAATTCAGCGGCTGGTACAAAACCTGCTTGGTACGAGAACGGGAGCCTCAATTGCTCATATCCAATGAGAACTTGCAAAAGATTTCAGCGGAACTGGGCTGCGGGCACCCACCTGGTATTTACCCAGGCTCGTGTGCCGGTCGCACGAAGCGACTCCGCGTATGCGGGGTCTTTTCGTCCCAATTTTGATATTTTTTGACATGCATACTGCAGAACGTTTTCCGGTGAAGCTCACGCCCCGAAGGAAGATACTTTTCATACAATTCGGCGTGCTCGCACTGCTCGTGCTTTGGGTCATAAATATCGGCGAGCAGTACCAATGGGCTTATACGGTCTTTTGGTGGGACATCGTGGCGCATATCGGCGGGGGAGTGTGGGCGGGCCTTTGGTGCGTTTACATCGCCCGACTTTTCAAGATACATCTTTCGATATATCAGATAGTGCTCGGCGCATTTGCCATCGGGCTGGTCTGGGAAGCATTTGAATATATGAATGGCATTGGCGGCTCGGTATTCATGAGCTATCGGCTCGATACCGGGAAAGATCTCCTAGACGACATGCTCGGTGGCGCGATAGCCGGCTTCATATTCAAATGGGTCTACAAAAGGTGATGTTACGCGTGATATACCACCCTTGGTGTGGTGGTATAATAATTGGAAATGGCTCGCAAAGTTCTCAATCCGAAGCATACGATGGTGCCGCTCAATTTTTGCCGGCTGCCCGATGGCTACGGCATCGTAAAGCTCGGTGTCTCCGGCGCCGCAGACACGCGCTACTCGGGAATGGACGCGTACGAGAAGGCCAAAGAGGTGGGGCGAGAGATAGCCAAGCAGGGAGCCATTATCGTAACGGGCGCGACCACGGGATTTCCGATGTACGCCGCAATGGGCGCCAAGGATGAATGTGGTTTCTCAATCGGATTTTCACCGGCTGCCAATGATAGGGAGCATGTAGAGGCATACAAACTCCCGCTCGATTATATGGATGTCGTTTTATATACGGGATTCGGATACGCGGGACGCGACCTCCTCTTCACTCGTTCTGTCGACGCAATGATCGTGGGCCCGGGCAGAGTGGGTACTATCAACGAATTTGCCGTCGCCTTCGAAGACCGTCGGCCCATCGGAGTACTTGAGGGAAGCTGGCACACCGATGAGATGATCAGACAGATGCTCGAAGACGCACATCGCCCCAATGAAAAAATAATTTTTGACTCCGATCCCAAAAAGCTCGTCGAACGCCTCGTCAAAATGGTCCAAAAAGACAAAGAGGGCCTTCGTCTCGTCTACAACAACCACGACAGCCGCTCTGCGACGGGCAGAGAGATCGAAATAGTTCTATAGTTGACAACAACGACGACCTCAAGTAGTTTTGCCCCAGTCGATAGAAGCGCAAAGGAGGAACTCATGCGCAAGTTGATGCTGACCCTAGCCACCCTCGGGGCGCTGCTCGTCGCTCCCGTTGTCGCACATGCGCAGGCCGGCTTCTTGATCGGCCTTGCCGCTGGCGGACTGCTCTTTGGTGGCGAGAGTCAATATGGCGGTGGCGGTGCCACCATCATGTGGAGCGCTGACGCAGAGACGCTGAAGAAGATCGACCCGCTTTCGGTGAAGCTCATCGCAAGTCACGGCTGTTTCAATAACTACTATCACGGTGACACAACGACGTTCACTCTTGGCGAGTTGTTCAGCAAGTTGTTGAGCGGGCGGGAGTATCCCAATAAGGACCGCACGATCCTTCAGATCGTTCGTGTATACAATCCAAGTAATGCCGCGTGCGCATCGATCTGGTACGCATACATCGAAAAGTGAGCCCGACGCTTCTATGAAAGGACCCGCCAGTTTCGGGTCCTTTGCTTTTTATGCCCTCAAAAGATTCGTCAGGCGGACGAAGACCTCGGGGTGTTCTTTGGCGATGGTCGAGAGCGATTTGCGGTCGAGAGCGATCCTTGCCTTTTTGAGAGCATTGATGAGTTTGGAGTATGAATAACCTTGTTCGCGGGCGGCGGCGTTGATGCGCAGGGTGAAGAGCTGGCGGAAATCGCGCTTCTTGGTGCGGCGATGGCGGAAAGCATGCACGCCGGCGTGCTTGATGGCTTCTTTGGCAGCGCGCTCTTTGGACTTGCGATCAAAACGATACCCCTTGGTCTGCGCCAAGATGTAGCGTCGATGCTTCGTCTTCATTGTTCCTCGTTTTACGCGCGACATAGAGAATAGAAGTTAGCCACTAGAAAATAGCCACTGGTAAATTAATTCGATTGGGCGTTGGTGTTGGGAAAGAAGCGGCCGAGGTCGGACGGGCGCATGGTGGCATGGAAGCCCGCAGCGCGGCGGCGGCGCATGCGGCCTTTGCTGCTCTCCTTGGCGTTGAAGTGGTTGTGTCCCGGCACGCGGGCAATTATCTTGCCCTTTTTCGTGATACGAAGCCTCTTGCTGAATGATTTATTGGTTTTCATGGCTGGTTGTTTCTTCTGCTTTGGGCTGAAAAACCTCCTTTTTGGGCGCCTGTTTGAAGGGCGCCTGCCTGCCGGTAGGCACGGCTTTCTTGGAGGCATCCCGCTCTATCGCGACCGAGAGGCCTTTGGGGCTCTTCTTGATCTCGTCAGCGATTTTAAACGATTCGGGGATTATTGCAAGGAAGCGCTCGAGGCGTTCTTTGAGGAAATTGAACTCCATATACTTGTAGCGGCCCCACAAAAAGAGGTCGATCTTGACCCTATGACCCTCCTGCAGCCACTCACCGATCTTCTTGGCTTTGATGTTCATGTCGTTCTCGGAAGTGCCTATCTTGACCTGCGCCTCCTTGGTCTCATGCACCACGGCTTTTGCCTTCACCTCCTTATCTTTCTTCTTTTGCTCGTATTTGAACTTGCCGTAGTCGGTGATCTTGCAAACGGGCGGATTGGCAAGCGGGGATATCTCAATAAGATCGAGCATCAATTCCTGCGCCTTCTGCATAGCATCCTTTATCGGCAAGATGCCGAAATTCTCTCCGGCAGGACCGATGACGCGCACATCTTTAGCGCGGATGCCCTCGTTCATGCGCACGCGCTCCTTTTCGGCCTGATTTGTATATTTCGTGAATCCCATTCGTCGGGCCACTATACCATATCTGACGTTGCAGAAACAACGTCAGCACCTGATTAGTCCACGTATCGCAAAGAGGGGTTCGTGATGGGTACGCGGCCGCCAAAGGGCTTCACGTACGTGAGAATGGCAGAGAGGGTGCTCTCCACCTGCGCGAGAACCTTCTGAAATGTCGATGACGGCTGTGTGGAGAATGAAGGGTTGCCGCTCAAGTCGCCGGAGGTGAATGTCTGTGGTGCCGCGAACCCCTGCTGACCATTTGCCGACGCAGGATTTCCCTCGGAATTCCCACCCGTGTATTGGATGCCGCCTTGCGATTGCATGTTGGAATTTATTTGCGCCGGCGAATTGGTCTGCGTGGAAGCGGGCGTGGCCGAGGGCAAGCTCGAAGAAGAATAATTTGCCAAGCGCATGAGTTCTTCCAATGAACCGGTGTCAGGGCCGGTAGCGTTTGGTCCGCCCGCTTCGCCATTATTCACGATCTGGCCTGCCGGCACGGCATTCTGCGCGCTAGCGTTCGTCGTCTCCGTGCTGCCGTTTGGTGCTGTTACCGTTACGTGGCCCGGATGATAATTGGGATTGGCGGTCGTGTTTCCGGTCACCGTATTTCCTCCCGTGATGTTGGAGGATTGGTACGAATTATTCCCTCCGTAGTGATCACTGCCGTAAGCGGCCGTGCCGGATGCGTAATATCCGCCCTGCGTGGAAGTAGGGTACGAGTACGGATACGTCTGGCTCGGATAATACGGATACTGGTCGGCGCCCACCTGATTCAGATACGATGGAATTTGTGTTTGTCCGGATGATTGGCCTTGATATGACTGGCCTGTCTGATCTGCGTACTGCGTCGTCGGTGATTGCTGATACGAAGCGGGAAGCGAGCTGCCGGGTGGGACGATATTTTGTACCGGCGATTGCGGCATACCGAGCATGCTGCGCAATGCGTTGGTAAAGGGCGACATGGGTGTCGTCGCGGGAGGCGGCATCATCGGATATTGATATTGCTGCGGATAATCAAAGTACTGCGGCGGCAGCGGCGTCTGAGGTGCCGTGCCCGGATTAATGCCGCCTCCGCTGCACGCGGCGACAGCCGGCACGAAGTGCACCTGATCGCGTGAGCGTAGATAAAAGTTGACGCCGAATTGATTTGCGTCGTTCCACAATTTTTCGTAATAACCGCTACCGGTATTCACGTCGATAGCGATGCCGCGCGGGTGTTCGCAATTCTGCACACCATTCTTGCCGCAGGCGATGCCGCCGCCGCGCAAATATTCCTGATAGTAGACCATTTGTTGTTGCGGCGTGCGATATCCTTCGCGCAAGCATACGCCGCTAGTACCGCCACTCAAGAGCTGCTGGCTCGGTGGTATCTGCGAGCTCTCCGCCTTGAGGAACTTGGCTGCGCACACTGCGAATTTACCATCGAGCCCGTTGATGGTGCCGTCGGGCCCTGCGCCGCCGAACTGGCTGTTACGGCACAGAATGCTGCGAAGATACTCTTTGGCTTGTCCAGTTTCTGCGCCGACATTTGGATCAGTCGGTTTCCAACAGGGCGACGAAGTCGGAATACCAGCCGCCGTGGCTTCGTCACGGGTTTCTGGCGTTATCGGTACTGTGCCGGGAACGGGGCACTGTCCGGTTGGATCGGCGCCGGGTGTTTGCATGTCGGGAGCGCTCTGATCAGTTATGGGAGCGGGAATACCACTATTGTGCGGATCCGAGACCGGGGTCTCATATGGAGAAACGCAGGTGCAATACCCATTTGCGCAGTGAGGGGCAGTACCTGCGGGGCACTGCGCAGCAAGCTGCTGGATTTGCTGCACTGCACCACTGCCGCCCTGGGGGGCGGTGACGGTGATTTGTGCGAATGCCATCGATGCGAGAAATAATGTGCCAATGATCCCCAAGGAGAGCGCCACGCGTTGATGCATAAAATAAGTATACCGTGCGCACATCACATGTTTTTCAGTATCCCCATCACGTTGCCTTCATTCGTGCGGTCTATCGTGTGTGGAGATTAACAGTTAACTACTACAACAACTATGGCAGATAAAACGATCATCAATAATCCTTCGGGCGCCCCTTCGAGGTACGACTCGAGCGGGGATGCGGTGGGATGGGTGGCGCTTGCCGTCATTGCACTGCTCCTCATTCTCGGTGCGGTGTACCTCTTGCCGCGATTGCGCACCACCACACCGGCCGCGCCGAATACGGGAACCCCGACCAATATCAACGTGACTGTACCGGGTAACGCGGGTGGCACCGGCGGCGCCACGACTCCGGGAGGTGCTGGAGGCAGCAATTACTGATCCGGTACTGATCTGATTGCAAAAAAGAAAGGCTCACGTCACCCGTGAGCCTTCTTGTGTTTCTTTTTGACGTGCACGGAGATCTTTTTCTTTTTTGATCCTTTTGCCTCTTTCGAACACGAGCTTTGATAGTGTCCGGCATATTCTCTGCCGCCTATCGGGCCTACGTGCACAGGGTCGGAGCAGCGATAGATGCGCGCGATGCCGTATTCTGCGCCATGCGCATCGATCCATGGCCATACTTCAAACTCTTCGGCCTTGAGTCGCTCGTCTCTTGTGGGCCTTACGGCGACGATATCCGCCGCGACACCGTGACCGTAGCCGAGTTCCGGCCGCGAGCCGTGAAATGTGCACGTATCACATGTCCTTCTGCCGCTCGAGGCGAGATGCTGCCTGTACTGATCGCGAAAGCCGCTCGTGAGTCCCGGCCCGAGGTCCGCCTTTTCCATCGCGAGCAACATGCAGTAGAGCTTGCGTTTGAAAGGAGGCTCCATCCCGCCGATGACGAACTGTTTCAGCGTCATGCCGGCGTGAGCCGCCGCTTCCGGGTCCTTGGCGCTGAAATCCCGTTCGGCCTGCTTGTCCTCGTCCCAGCCGTCGAGCTTCGGTGTTTTCTCGTACCAAGCAAAGAGCGCGTCGTCGATGACGTTCATCGGATGTTCTGCGCAGGGCACTTCGGAGAGCGGTTTGCCGAGATTTTCCCCCTCGACCGCCTTGGCCGGAGTTGAAATTTCAGGCGAGGGCAATTTCTTGGAAGATCTTGCCGCCAAAGCTTCAGCGGGCAGCAACGTCAAAGCAAGAAAGCTGCAGGCGAGGAGGGCGATACGCATGGCATTTCCTCCGTTTTTTATGGTTCCGTATTCACCATACTCCCGCTTTTCCCCAAGCGCAATCAGAGAATGAAGAGGGGACTGTTACAATTGCTCCATACAAGCTAGCAACGTTCTCTCTATTTTTTATGAAACGACAGTGGCTTCATGACCTTTCGAAATTCGGTGCAGGACTCGTGGCGGGGGATTTTACAATGCTGTGGTGGATCTCCACGCACGGCAACATGCCGAAAATGTTCCTCGGTCTCACCGATTCGGTCATCGGCACCGCAATGATGGTAGACGTCTTCCTCTTTCTTGCGCTCGTGCATTATGGCTGGAACATCGGCAAGATACCGCAGGTGAAAGAGCGCATGTACCTCGTCATTGCCGGCGCCGTATTTACCGTCGTCGCCGCAGGACACCTCCTTCGCCTCGCCACGAACGCCGATGTCACGATACTTGGCTGGGATGTGCCACTCATGCTCTCGTGGATCGGTGTCGCCGTCGCCACATATCTCGCGTATGCCAGCTTCCATTTCGCCGCGCGGGCTTCTAAATAAGGGAATAAAAAAGACCCCAGCGCGAATACTGGGGTTTTTCACACATTAAGAGCACCGGAGGTGAGTTCAAGACGCAGCTCGCGTCCGACCACCACTTCTTCGCGCTCCATCAATCTTCGGAGTTCCTGTCGCACTTTAGGGCCGTGCTTTTCTTCGCCACGGAGCAGTTTGCGAGGGTCTTCGCCGCATAGGTCTTGGATAACGGCGTATACCAGATCGTCCGCGCACATGCTCCCACGCAGGAGTTTTTTGCGAATTCGTTCGCCAAGGGTGACCGATGCCATCAGGCGGCTCCGGCCAGCGTCAAGCTGTTATCCTCGCGGAAGACGACAATGCGCCGTTCGATGAGCTTCCTCAAGACCCGTTCAATGATGGGCTTCAAGGTGCGTTTGGCGCGTGACCACTCAAATCGATCAGAGACATCGCTCATCATAATGAGGACCTCTTCGATGAGGTCGTGCCGGACCCACGACTTGAGCTTCAATAAATACCGAAGCCTATCCTCGATAGTTATCTTCATTGACATGATAACCTCGTCAGTTTCGCACCATCCAAAACATAGCTGCCCTTCCCTTGCGTGTAGCCAGTGAGCCATGCGCCCCACTCGCGCGTATGCTTTTCGTAGGGTGCGACTCTCGTGTACAGGTCGACGCCCTCTTTGCTGTCGTCGTAGCCTTGCGCGAACCCCTTTTGCCTCGCATCTTTCAGTGTATCGCTCATCGCCTTCTCCTTTGTTTTCCTTTTGCACTATACTCATATTGATATACTGAAGCAATGAAAGGAGTTTTTTGGCTTTTCGTCGCCATGGCCGCACTCCTTGGCGCATGGCATTTTTTCGGCGGCGGTTTTCTACAGAAAAAAGGTGAGGCCATCAGCGTAATGACAGCGCAGATAAAAGAATCGGGCCCTTCTTATGAGATCAACGCAAAGTATCCGAAATTCGGGGTGCCGCTGCTCGATGTGCACATCGAGCGAGCGATAGACGAGGTGGCGGTGGACATAAAAAATACGCCCGAGCCGGGGCAGGGGGTAAAAAACACGTTCGATAGTACATACGGCAATGTCTATATCGGGTTGGACTACATCAGCGTGAAGCTTGAGCTCTCGCAGTACACGGGCGGCGCGCACGGCATGACGACCATTTCGGGCGTGAATTATGACCGCGCGCACGACAAGATCCTTGAGCTCGGCGACGCTCTGAAGCTTATTGGTCTCACCACAGAGCAATTATCTATGCAGGTCTCGGCACAATTAAAAACAAAGCTCGGCAGTGACTTCCAATCGCCCGAAGGCGTTTCTTCCAATCCAGAGAATTTTTCTTCGTTCCAAATCACCAAAGACGCCGTCACATTTATCTTCCAGCCGTACCAAGTCGCTGCCCACGCCGCCGGCCCGCAGGAAGTCTCCATTCCCCGCAAGAAATAACCTTATGCACCCCCGCAAAATTGGCGCGCCGCGCAAGCGGTGTACCATATATGCATGCTCTATTCGCTCAATCAATTCCGCATCGCACATTTCTTTTTTGATAACCAACGCAGTGCCCTCGTATGGATACCGGTGCGATTCTATTTGGGATGGCTGTGGATCGAAGCGGGATGGGAGAAGGTAACCAATCCCTCGGGAGTGTGGGTGGGGGACAAGGCAGGCGTCGCCATTACGGGATTTTTGCAGGGCGCGCTGAAGAAAACGGCCGAATTTTGCGCGAATCCTGCAGCGTGTTATCCCGACGTGCAGTGGTGGTACGCAGATTTCATCAATTCGCTTGCACTGCCCAACGCCAAAATATTTTCCTACATGGTCGCGTACGGCGAATTGGCTGTCGGCATCGCGCTCGTCGTCGGCTTTCTCGTCGGCGCGAGCGCCTTCTTCGGTGTCTTTATGAACTTCAACTACTTGCTCGCCGGCACGGTCTCCGTGAATCCCGTCATGTTCTTGATGGGCCTTTTTCTCATGCTCGCATGGCGCGTAGCGGGATATTGGGGATTGGATAAATGGGTCCTCCCGCTCATGCACGGCAACAAACCCCCGCCACCCGCGCGCGCAGGCATGCGCGTGTTCTGACATAACAAAAACAAAACCTCCCGCGAGCGGGAGGTTTTGCTATGAACGCAATAATTAGAATCCGCTCATCTCACTGCCGGAATTGCCACCATCGCCAAGGCCGCCCGGCGCTTTGCACGCCACCGCTGCTTTGCGATACGTGGTCCACGCGCCGTCACGCGCTGCTCGCCACGCCTTGCGCGCATCGCGCACCGACTTGGTGAACGCGCCCCATGCCGCTTTTACGGCAGACCGCACGTCGCTCGAAGTCGTTTTCGTATATGCCTGCTGAAGAGCGGTCGCTCGCGCGCTGTATGCCGCCGTGACCGCCGAAGTAAAGGTGTTTGCCGCTGTGCCGACAGCCTGTTCGCGCGCCGCGACCGCCGCGCCGACGCACTGGATCTTGGCCGGATCAACCGGCTTTGGTGTAGTTGCGTGCGTGCTCGTGGCACTTTCCGCAAAAGCGATAGAACCCGTGAGGAGAACTCCGCTGATAATTGCTGCGCCTAGTATCTGTTTTGTCATAAGAATGATCTATGGAACGAGTAATGGTTCACGCCAATGCGCGAGGCGGGCCGCGAATGCCAGTTTTATGATCGCTCCTGCGCTGGTAGAGAATGCAGAGACTAAGGACGAACCAATAGCCGAACGCGAGTGCGAGCGCGAGCTTGAATACATTGAAAATGGCGTCGAACTGGAGCGGTGAAATATTCTCTGCGCGTTTGCCGAGATGCGGAAGATCGGGAATGCCGAGACTTTGAGTGACGCCGTCCTCGTCCGGAATGGTGAGCGTGATAAATCCGGGCGCAGGCGCGAGCGCAATGATCGCGATGATGGTGGGCGGAACGAAGAACCTGAAAATAAAGCCGACTCTTTTCATAGGGTACAAGAAGTATACCAGTGCGCTCCAGTTTGCCGAGATAGACCCTCCTGCTATGCTTCTCGCAGGAAGAAGGAGAAACGCCATGCATCCGTCGTTGCAGCCATCCTTGCCCATGCTGCCAGCCGAACGTGCACTGATCGAAGCGATCAACGCCATTGATGTACCGGAGGACAAAGAATCCGAAGTTTTCCGCGCGGTCATGATGCGGTTTTCGCAGCTTTCCGCACTTTGCAAGACGATGGAGATCCGTCAATTGCATTTTGAACTCGCCAGTGCGTTTCGCGATAAAGCCGCGGAGCTCGGGCTCGGCTGTCACGATACACAGCTGTATGCGAATATCCTGTTCCAGAGCACGCTTCCGCGCCCGATGAGCCCCCGGCAAGTGCTCGAGCATATCGAGAGCCAGCAGGAATGGACGGCAAAGAACAAGCGCGCCGCGTTTGGCGCGTACGTCGCGTACATTCAATCGCTGCGATGGAAAGGGGACATGGCACTACGTGCGCCCGCCGTGAAAGAACAGGTCGAGCGACTCGGGATCGTTGTTGAATAATGCCGCCTCACCGCGGCATTTTTTTGTGGCAGCCCGCACAAAATGTGCGGGCTCTTCGCGAAGCAGTGGAAACCCCAGTGTCATGATCCACCAGCATTTCTGGCCGCGCGCCAGATATTTTCCATAAGACCGAGAATAAGGCCCGCCAAAAGAATGAAATTGTCGAACTGTGCAGGAATTTCCGCGTGCGGCAGAATTAATGCGACAAAAAGAAGCCAGAGGATGATCACCATTGCTAAAGTCCCGTCATCTACAAAGAGACCGAAGAACTCTTTTATTATCGTAAAAAATGTTTTCATATCGTTCTTCCTGATCGTCCGGTTCGCGCTATCGAAACGGCGACCAGCGCGGCAATGAGAAGGGTTGATGCGATGCCGAGGATCGAGAGGTCCTCACCGGGCCAATAGAAATTCAAACCCTCACCGACCCAAAAGACACCGAAGGACGAGACAAGCACTCCCACACTGAATTTAAGTAGATTTTCAGGCACGCGAGCCAATGGACGATGTAAGAATATTCCTAATGCAACAACGAGAAGCCCCGCGAGCGCTGCTCCGGTACCTGCGGCGACAAGGTGTCCGCCAGCGGTACCGACAGCGATGACGATAAATACGACTTCGATACCTTCAAGCACAACTGCTTTGAATGTCGTCGCTACAGCGATCGGGTCGGCAAGGCCTCTGCGTATCGGCCCCGAAGCTTCAAGGATACGTTCCTCGTCTTCGAAGGATTTAATTTCATCGTGCTGGGCGATAATACCGGCTGCTCGGAGGATCGCCTTGCGAAGCCAGCGCATTCCGAAGAGGAGCAGTAAAACACCAATCGAGAGCTGTAAAACATGAAGAGGGACGGTATTCAGTAGGGGACCGAACAGGAGAACGAGCGTGATGAGCAATGTTCCGCCAAGGAAAGCGCCGAATAGGGCCGGTCGCCATCCTCGAACTATTCCTACTGCAAGCACTATGGTCAGTGCCTCAACAAACTCAACTGTGGAGGCAAGAAAAGAAGCTACGATAGCCGGAACGGCTGTCGCCCATCCGCTGACCGAAAAAAGCGAATGAAGCATCAACATTTCCTATGTATATCTCACTTTGAATAAGCGGGCAATATGAATTTTATGGCTAGTTAACCAAGAAAGAGCCTGATAATGTATAATCTCGCACATGTCTGCGAATGTCCGACAAATGTTGAACAAAGTTCCGGAAGTCACTCTGTATTTCTGGATCATCAAAGTCCTATGCACTACGGTGGGAGAGACCGCTGCGGATTATTTGAATACCACTCTCAATTTCGGATTGACCACCACGTCGTACGTGATGGGTGCGCTCCTGCTCATCGCTCTCATCTACCAATTTTGGACGCGAAAATATACGCCGTGGATCTATTGGCTCTCTGTAGTGTTCCTGAGCATCGTCGGTACGCTCATTACCGACAATCTCACCGACAATCTTGGGGTTTCGCTCGAAACGACCACCGTCGTATTCTCTGTCATCCTGGCAGTCGTGTTTGCGATCTGGTACGCATCGGAAAAAACGCTTTCCATCCACAGCATCTTCACGACGAAACGCGAATCCTTCTACTGGCTGGCGATCCTTTTCACCTTTGCGCTCGGTACTGCCTCGGGCGACCTGAGCGCAGAGAAATTCGATCTCGGGTATCTCGTGTCCGCACTTATATTCGGCGGCCTCATTGCTGCTATCTACATCGCGCATCGTTTCAATCTCAATTCAGTACTCGCATTTTGGCTGGCATACATCCTCACGCGCCCACTCGGAGCATCTATCGGCGACTATCTCTCGCAATCGCCCGATGACGGTGGCCTCGGGCTCGGCACCACAGTGACGAGTTTTATTTTCTTGGGCACGATCCTGACTCTCGTCATTTATCTAACACTCACGAGGACCGACGAAATTTCCACCACTCAGACACCAGAGGATCAATAAAAACAAAAAGCGCCCGAAGGCGCTCAATGTTGTTTTGTGGAGGTAAGGTTGCCTCAGATAGAACCTAAAATCGAGTATAATCACATTATGTTGATGGAGATTGTCGCAGGCACCGTTGGAGTTCTGGTTTTTGTGGGGCTGCTCTGGATACAATTCAAATACTGGTGGGGCGGCCAACTAACGCCGCAACCGAGCGTTGATCGGAATTTATTTTTCGGCTTGACCGGTTTCAGAAAGGCACTGCGTATTTTTGCGGGGGTGCTTATGATTCTCGTCAGCGCAATTCTTTTTATAAGCGGCAATGCATTACCAGGTATTGCGGCAATATTCCTGGGCGCCATGACCCTTGCGACACCCTACATGGTAGGAAACGGTTCTAACCAAACCAAAACAGGCTCAACTGAGCCTCAATAAATAAGCCAAAAAAACGTTGTGGAGGTTAGTTCATTGAGTTAGAACTGCGCTATGCACACTGGTCGGACACCGGTATACGAATAGGCGATAGAATTTGGATATTATGGCTCCTCGGCTCTTGCCTTTGCTGCTCGCCGTTACTCTGCTCACTTTACCCGTCGGCGTATTTGCCGCAACAGACAATTCCTACAGCAATTCCGCGGGCAACTCACTCAACAATTCAGTCGGCAATGCTCTCGGAAATTCTGCAGGCAATTCAGCGACGAATTCAGCGGGCAATTTTCTCACGAACTCCTTGCCCGATTCATGGTGGTATCCGGTGAAACTTTTCATCGAGCAAGCAGGCGACATGCTCACATTTGATCAGGCGACTCTTGCGCAGCGTCATTTTGATCACGCGCAGGTACGTCTCGAAGAGGCTCAGGTACTGAAAGATGAGATAGCACAGCAAACTCCTGCCGCGCAGACGCCAAATACTGTCGCCGCGTTCGAGCGATCCGTCTCACAAATGACGCTGCAGGAAATGGCCTCATCGTCGGCACATATACTGGCGCAAATGGGACCTTTCAAGAGCGGGGCGGAGCGACTTCTGCAGCGCGCGAGAGAGGTGCGCGATGTCGTGCAAGCACTTTGCCTGAACGACAAGTTGAGCCAAATGGATGTGGCGATAAAGGCGGCGCAAGACAGGGTGGGTAATCTCAGTGCCGCCGTGCAGAGGGGGGACAAAGAACAGGCCGCACACGAATACAGATTGATATTCGTGCTTGCGGGAAGAGTGCGTGAGAGCGGCGATGAGGCGAATCGCTGCATCGGTCAAGATTCAGCCGTCACAGAAAGTGGAGTAACGATCATAAGCCCTCTTATTTCTCCGTTCGACGATTCTACGAGCACCATCGATGGCGCTTTTGCGGAGCCGACGAATTATCCGCCGACCGATGTTACGCAAGGTCAGCATCAGCTCTATGCGCTTTACGCCTCTACTATAGACAGCGCGAGTAAGCAACTTTCTCTCGCCAACTTTCCTCTGAGCCAGCCCAGAAGAATGACGATGATAGATTCGTGGGCGGTGCTGCTTGATGATTCAGGCTCGGTGGCGGCGAGCGCACCTGCGGATGTGAGATCACAGCTCGATACCTTACAACAAGCTGCAAAAATGGAGCGCGACTACGCGCTCAAAGACCTCGCGTCCGTCGATGCAAGCGCCACGCTCGCCATCTATCATCAAGACTTGCAGAAAGATACCGCGAATATGAAGGCATACGCGGAATCCAAAGCTCTGTGTGACGACGCGTGGGCGGCCGTCGTAGATAGCGACCTCTGCGGGGCGCGCATTCCTCCTCGCCCCGCGCAGGATACCGACAAGGTGCTCTCGGATGCCGTCAACATCATTTCGAAAGCAGGAAGCACGACAGCTCTCGCGCGCGATTGGGGCAAGACCATTTTTCAGGACGTAGACCAATACGCCGGCACGTATCTCTCATCCGGGGGAGCGGGAGAAAAAAGAGACGCAAGCACGACACTGCGCACACTCCAGTTTTTTGACGACGCGCAAAAGGAGATAGTCATTCATTCTCCGAACATTCCGATCGACATGAGCATCAAGGGGGGAACTCCAACGACGACTAAGAAATATCAATCGCAGCCATCCGACTGGAAAGATAGCTGCAGCTCCGGTTGGAACTGTCTGAAATTCAATATGGATAGGCCGCAATATTTTGTCTACGAGTACGTCGCCTCATCGAGCGGCTTCTCTCTGCATGCATGGGGCGACCTCAATGGCGACGATTCGACATCGACGTTTACAATGCCCGGCCAAGTAGATCAGGGGCAAGCGCACATTGCTCCTGTGATGTCCGAAACGGATCCCGACGATGGTCTTGGGAATGAGCCGCCTCCACCCGCAAGGCTCGTGCCCACCCCCTCGCAATATTCAAACTATGCTCCGCCGCGACCGACATCGAGTGCAACGCAAAAATATATAATGCCAACCCCGGTGCAAACGCCGCCGACTACCTATCCCGTCGATATCCCGTATTACCGACCTACGTCGACGAGCCCCGGTAGCAATCCGCTCTCTGTTACGTCGCAGCCGCCGCAAACGGCAACGCAATATCCGCCGACGTTCTCGGCGACATATACGTCACCGTATACGCCAACATATTCGCCGACATATCTCCCGCCGGCAACTCCGACAAGTTCCGTCTACTATCCGCCTCCTCCCGTTTATACGCCGCCGTCTCCACCGCCGAGCTACACGCCCCCGCCGCCTCCGAGCTATACGCCCCCGTATCAGAGCTATACCCCTCCAAGCAGCACACAACCGCCTTACTATCCTGCGGGATATTGATGTTTGTTAAATAAAAAAGGAAAGCCCGACTGGGGCCGGGGCCATGCAGCAGAGCGTGATCTGCACGCTTGCGGCTCAGGCTATCGACGCGACGTCCTCGGCGGAATCCGCGACATCTGAGATCAGTGAGATCTATTCCTCGTGCCACCTCTACACCGTGTTACTGTTCCCACATGGCATGGCTCGGTGAGTGGGTATCAACTATCGTCATATTTTTCTCAAGCATCATAGGCATTTCGCATATACCCGCCGTTGTTCCAGTCGATATACCTGCGGATGCTCCCCACGCCGTACAAAATATTCAAGAACCCGCTCAAAAACAGGCTGCAACTACCAGCGAGAAAAAAGCGGCACCGGTGATATCTGTGCCGACACATACTGCCGAGCTTCCCGTGTGTCCCAGCAAGACAGCCACGAATTGTCGTCATGTAGACGGAGCCTCGAATTCGATATCAACGTCGGCAAGTGCCCCACAGGGATGCAGCGGCACGGGGACAGTCGCGCTCCAGTCCCCGATGAACATAGAAGACGTGGGCGTGGTAATACCAATGGGTGAAATGGTCGGCGGGCATGTCACGCCCATAGACCACATCTACCTTCAGCCGACCGTCTTCCAATCGGCTCCCGATACGTACAACGTATATGCCGACGCGAGCGGCGTGATACGGGAGATCGGAGTTGAGCCCGCATTCGCCGAAAACAAACACACGAAAATAAGGCTCATCATTTATCACACATGCGATTTCTACAGCATTTACAATCTTCTGACGAGTCTCTCGCCGCGAATTCTGGCTATCACAGGAAATCTTACAGCCGGTCAATATTACAACGAGCCGATAACGGTAACGCAGGGCGAGCTCTTGGGAAAAATAGGCGGCCAGACATTGGATTTGAGCGTCAATTACGACAAAGTGACTCTCAAAGGATTCATCGTACCGGCGCACTATGCGAGCGAATCATGGAAAATTCACACCGTCGACCCGTTCGATTATTTCAAGGAACCATTCAAAAGCCAGCTTCTTGCGAAAGATCTTCGGCAGGCCGAGCCCCGCGGTGGAAAAATAGATTACGATATCGACGGCAAGCTCGTGGGCAATTGGTTTATCGCGGGCAGCGAAGGAGTTACTGGCGCGACCGATCCCTCGAAATCGCAACTCGCATTCGTATATGATTGGATAGATCCCTCGCAGATACGTATTTCTATCGGCAACTATGGTGACATCGCGACGCTCCAGAATAGCAGTGACCTCCAATATGGAGTGAAAGGAAATGCGCCTGATCCCAAAGACATTTCCGTAGCGAGCGGACCGGTCAAATATGAGCTTGTACAATGGAGTACTGTCGCGGGTGACGGCTCGCCCTGGAGTGGAATGTCGTACGCCCCCGGTCTCCACGCCGTGAATAGTAGTACGGTCAAAGGCACTGTTCTCGTACAAATGATCTCGGATAGAAAAATAAAATTCGAGGCATTTCCCGAAAAACCCGCCGGCGATGTGCAAGGCTTCGACGCCAACGCCATCGTGTATGAGCGCTAGAATAACAACAAAAAAAGAAGCCCCGAAAGTTATCGGGGCCTCGTATTCAGTTGATCGGAAGATCAAACGTTTTCGATCCAAAGCTCGGGCGTACGACCTTCGAGTCGGTCCTCCAGTCCCGTGGCCTCGAAGAGAATTTCGTCGCTGATGCGCGACAGGATCGCCGGCCGGTCTGATTTTTGCGGGAGTTGCCATTTCTGGCCCCATCCCGTCATCTCGGCCCGACGGAAGGGCACCAGTGTAGAAAGTCGCAACAAGCTCAGACTCCAAAATGACTCTGCAAAATAGAAGATCTGAGCGAAATCGTCGTCCGAGGTCCAGTCCACCTTCACGACGAGAGCCGCTTGCTCTCGAAGCTCTGTGATCCTGCGCCGTATCAGAGGTTCGAACGTCTTAGACATGCATGTCTCCTTTTTTCATCGTGAACAGCGCTTTAGGTTTATTTTGCCCAAAGCGCTGTTCGCGATCTTTTCAAAGAACAATTGTGGAGATGGAGGGAATTGCACCCTCGTCCAGAAAATGATATGCGAGCGAATCTACAGAACGTAGGACATTCTTTTTGTTTAGGTGTTATTGCTTTGAGAATGCACAAGATGCAATACCACCGAGCACTCTTTCTTTGGATCTCTCTCTGGTGCGCAAGAGAGACCGGATCCGAATTTTATGACACGCGTTCCTTTGTATCGGATGTCAGAAGGTGCGTGGACGTTTAGGCAAAAGCGTAAACGTTCTGGAGGTCTCCGACCTGAATAGGAGAGAGAACTCCGCGTGCTACTTTGTTCGCACTTGAGATTTGAACGATTTTTAGAAAGATCGTTCGCTTTCGTTCCGCACAACAAGCATATTGTATTTCCTGTCGAAACTGATCATCCCCAAAAAAAGAAGAATAAAGAATTAAGAATATAGAATAAAGCAAGATTCCTCTGCTTTTTGGGAAAGACCACAACAGGTCGTATTGAGTATCGGAATGTGGGCGGCACTTTCTAGAACCCTAGAAAAGTGCCGCCAAGAAGGTTCAGTAGTCCGCATTAAAGATCAGCAGCCGTGGTCGCCGGTGAACTCGAATTCATCTAAGGTGATGATCTCGAGCTGTCTCTTCAGCAGCTCTGGCATCATCGCTTTCAACCTGCGCATGTCCCTCGACATGTACGGGTTGAAGGTTTCTTCCGGAAGACGGCGGCGGCTTCGGAGTCTCTCGACCTCCATGCGAGTGCGTTCCATTTCTCTCTCCTCTGGTTTGCACATTTCGATACTCAATAGATATGTATGTGAAATAGTTGAGTACCGGAATGTGGCGGGATGCATTTTCGCATCCCACCGAAAGTTCTGTTCAGCTATTCATCGCTGCTTGCATCGCAGCGATATCTCGGGTCTTGCCGTACTGCGGCGCGGAAACGCCGCCGTACTTCTGAGACCTTGGCTTATGGTCGTGACCGTTCAGCTTTTGCCCACTCTGGGGCTTCTGCTCGGGCCCAACGTGCTTTTGCTCGGGCTGCTTTGCAACCGGAGGCTTCGGCAGTGCGCGCGGCTTCGGACGATTGGACACTGAGACGTTGATCTCGGGGCCCACTCGACCATGGGAGAAGCGTTGCTTGACCACGACCCCCTTCTTCCGTAGCTTTTGGACGGAGGCTCGCAGCTCGGCTTTCGCCGAATCGCTCATCCAACTATAGATGCCGGGCCATCGGCCGCCGTACTTCTTGCGCGTTTTCTTTGTCTCTCGACGCGCTCCGTAGCAGCGATAGTCGCGACGATGGTCGAGGTCCGGGTCCTTGTCTCCGCACTTGTCCTTGCCCTCATCCTCATCCTCGTCCTCCTCATCGGCGGCATGATCCCATGCCGCATATGAAGAGACGAAAGAATCGCGGTCGCTGGTGTCCTCGTCGTCGGCATTGGTGATGCGGCTCGCGAAGTTTTCGCTACCGTCCGTGCCAATGGCCCTCTCATTCGAATCGAAATCGAAGTGAGTGATAGCGCGACCGACGACCCTCTCGCTCGAATCGTAGTGAGCGAGAGCGCGGCCATTGAAGAATCGCCGGCCGTGGTCATTGGGACTGGAGTCCCGATCCACAAGAGGGAACTGCACTCTCGCGACGCGCTCGGGATCCACCAGCTTCTCCAAACAGAGCTCGGCGTGCGCCGCGCTCATTGGGACGAAGTGGACCGTCCGTCCATTGATCTTCGGAGTCGGCTCCGCGACAACGACCACGGTTTGCACCGGGGCCGGCGTTTCGATAACTGCCGCGGGCTTAACCGCGACTGGTTGCCTGACTTTGGGCGCGGCTTTCACCGGAGCCGCATTCGGCTGCGGAGCAGCGGCGCGCTGTGCCGCGATGATGCGGCCCTGCCGCCTTGCATCGCGACGATGTTTTCTCGAACGCATTTGGTATCCTTTCCGGCCATAGGCCTTTTTGATTGATGTGATGGATACTCACACTGTGGCGTTTGCCACATTCCGATACTCAATTATGTAGTTTCATGCGGTGAGGTGTTGCCTCACAGCATTACTTCGATTTCAAGGTACGCTCGATGCGGCGTTTCTCCTCGCGCGCGCGGATGGAGTGACGTTTGTCCTCCTTCTTTTTACCACGCACGATAGCAATTCCGAGCTTCAATTTCTGGCCCTTATTGTACACCGAAAGAGGCACTATTGTCAACCCTTTTTCGCCCTCCGCCGATGAAATATGGCCTATTTCCTTGGCATTTAGCAGCAGTCGGCGGGTCCTTTCGGGGTCGTAGCCCTTCGGGGCATTGGCTACCTGCCAAGCCGGTATGGTGGCGCCCACTAGATATGCCTCGCCGCCGCGCGCCACCACACGCGCGCCTTTCAGCGAGCCTTGGCCCGAGCGCAGCGATTTGACCTCAAGCCCGAGCAATTCGATACCGGCCTCGAGCGTCTCGAGGATCTCATAATCAAAGCCGACTTTTTTGTTTTCCAGCAGCGCCATTGCCATACTATACATGAGCGAAAACGGGGGCGAAGGGCATTTCTATCACCCGCAAGATCACGCCATAGCGTGATCTTGCGGGTGATTGTTATCACCATCTTATACACATCTTCGCAAAGTCGGACTCGCGCAGCGCGTTACGCTTAGAAGAAGAATCATAGTCAGACAAACAGGTGAGTGTAATGAGCGGTGAGAAAGTCATCAATGACGTTCTCATCGTCGGCGATGAGAACGTTCTGCGCGATCTGCATTATCCGAAATTGGTGGCGTCCAACGGACTTGAGGTCATCCGCGCATACGTGGCGCCCGGCGGTGGCAAGAGCGGCAATACGATGGCGAGGCGTTTGTGCGGCTTCGAGCAAGAGGGTGTCGCGTCGAGTCATTTCAATGCCGCGATGGCGACCTCTGCAGGCGCGTACAACGCGGTCGCATACGCTGCGGGGCAGACCTCACTCGTGCAAGAGGTCTACCAAGACATCTCATGGCTCAATCCTGCGGTCATGCGCTCCGTACTCTGGCACTGCGATTATTTCGGACTCTTTTATCTGCGCGATCATTTGCGCGAGAGGCTCGATGTGAGCGCGCTCAAGGCGTGCCCGACCGACATCACGATCGCTGTCGCCGACATGAAAGGCAATCCCATCCTCCACAAAGCGAAGCTCGTGGACGATGTCTTCGATCTTTTGCTCGCGGCATCCGCGATCATTCCGCTCTATGCACAAAATATCAACGGCGTGACGTGTATGGATGGTGCGTATTCGGTGCGCAGCACTGTGGCATCGTGGATCCGTCAGCTCACGCACGGAATGCGGCGCAATCAGCCGGTGGACCTGCTCTACATCGCCAATCGTCCGCATCCCCGGCACGAAGATCCTTTCGAGGAATGGTGTTTCAGGTGGTTCGTCCACTCTACACTCGCGGCGTTTCCCGAACTCTTGCAGGGCGCGCTCTCTATCCAGCCCAAGCTGCACAAAGTTGCGAAAGTTTTCGAACGGCAGTATCTCGTCAAAGAGAAGCGGCCATTCCGGCGCGTGCGTATGTGCGCCATCTTTCCGCAGATCGATGAGAACATTTATCCCAACGAGTGGCGATCCAATGTGCTGAAACGCCGTGGCGATCTGACACAGGCGCGTACCGAGGCGATGCTCCGAGAGCTTCGCCCAAGGCGCGAGATCTAATCTTCCCAGCGACGCAGACAGCAAGGCGAAGCTTTGCATCCAATGTGAATGTTCACTGAACGGCCGCATCTGCGCAGTAGCAGAGCGGCCGTTTTTCCTTTGATTTAGAGCCCTTTTGTGTATAATGCCCCAAATGTCCAACGGAAATGAAGGCGAAAAGCCGCGCAAGAAAAAAGGAGGTGCTCCGCAGTCCGTGGGCCCCAATTTGTGGCTGCAGCTTGCGGCCGCCTTTGCCGTATTTCTCGTTCTCTCGCTCGGCTATTCTTTGATACGCCAATACATGGTGGGGCAGAGTGAGACGATATCGATCTCGCAGATCGCGACCGACATCCGCGACGGCAAGATCACCGATATCACCGTCGAAGGTGATTCGGTCACAGCGACCTACTCCGACAAAACGCAAAAGATATCGCGCAAAGAGAGCGAGGCATCGTTCACCGACACGCTCGCGCATTTCAATATTCCCGCCGACAAGTTGGCCGCCGTAAAGATCGAGGTCAAAGACGAGGGAGGATTCCGATTCTGGTTCCTCACGCTTGCGCCGCTCATCGTGCCGGTCATTTTGCTCTTCGGCGTCATCTGGTATCTCTCGCGACAACTGCGACAGGGCGGCATGCAGGCATTCTCGTTCGGTCGCTCGATGGCACGACTCGTGAATCCGGAAAATGATGCGCAGCGCGTGACCTTCAAAGACGTGGCCGGCGCCAAGGAGGCCAAAGAAGAGCTCACCGAGATAGTCGACTTCTTGAAAAATCCGAAAAAATTCATTCAGATAGGTGCGCGCATTCCCAAAGGCGTTCTATTAATGGGTGCGCCGGGTACGGGCAAGACGCTGCTCGCGCGCGCGGTCGCGGGCGAAGCGGGCGTGCCGTTCTTCTCCATCTCCGGCTCGGAATTCGTGGAAATGTTCGTCGGCGTCGGCGCGTCGCGCGTGCGCGATCTTTTTCAGACCGCCAAGAAATCTTCTCCCGCGATTGTCTTTCTCGATGAGATAGATGCCGTGGGCCGCGTGCGCGGCTCGGGCATGGGCGGCGGCAACGACGAGCGCGAGCAGACGCTCAACCAGATACTCGTGGAGATGGACGGCTTCGAGCCCAATGAAAAAGTCATCGTGATGGCGGCGACCAATCGCCCCGATGTACTCGACCCCGCGCTCGTACGCCCGGGTCGTTTCGATAGGCGCGTGGTCATCGATCTTCCCGACAGAAAAGATCGCGAGGATATTTTGCAAGTTCATGCCAAATCGAAGCCCCTCGGTCCTGACGTGAAGCTCTCGCTCATCGCGGAGCGCACCCCCGGATTCTCCGGCGCCGACCTCGCCAATCTAATGAACGAAGGCGCTATTCTCGCCGCGCGCGAAGACAGGAAGGAGCTGGCGCAGTTCGACCTCATTCGCTCGATAGAAAAAGTGATGCTCGGTCCCGAACGCCGCTCGCATGTGCTTAATAAGAAGGAGAAGGAGATCACCGCGTTCCACGAAGCCGGCCACGCGCTCGTAGCCTCGGCTCTCATCTATGCCGATCCCGTGCACAAGATCTCCATCATCAGTCGCGGTAGGGCAGCGGGCTACACGCTGAAGCTCCCGCTTGAAGATAGGAAGATGCAATCGCGCAAGGAATTCATGGATGACATCGCCGTATCGCTCGGTGGCTTCATCGCGGAGAAACTCATTTTCGACGATGTGACTACCGGTGCGTCCAACGACCTTCAGGTGCTCACGGCGCTCGCACGAAACATGGTCGCTCGCTACGGCATGTCCGAGAAGCTCGGCACTGTGGCCTACGCCGCCTCGGCGCAGCGCGCCATGTTCGGTGAAGGCGTGGATGGCGAACAATCCGAAGCGGTGGCCAAGCAAATAGACGAAGAGGTGCGCACCATAATCGACAGCGCATACAAGACCGCCGAAAATGTCATCACCAAGCATCGCGGCGCGCTCGACGCCATAGCAGCCAAACTCGTCGAAGTGGAGACCATCGAGCAGGAAGAATTCGAAAAAATACTCATCGCGCACGGCATCACACCGAAAAAGAAATTGGATATCGAGCATCAGCCGTTGGCGTAATAGAAAAGCGCTCGGACATGTCCGAGCGCCAAAAGCATCAGGCGAGAAGTCCGAACCGACGGGCGAAAATTCGGACGAGCGCGCCGTGGGTCATGTACACGAACGTCGTGACTATCACAAAAAAGCGAAACCACGGGTAGGCTGGTTCCATCGATACTGACCCGAAGGTCAGAAGCGCAAGAAACCCAACCAAGATGACTTGGCCGAAAACGCTGACCAACAAAAGGCCTTTCATATCCGGTCCGAGATGTCCCCGGAGCAATTCAATGATCGCCCAGGGCCACCACACGACGGTCTTTCCGATTTCCAAAAACGCATTCTTCATTGCGAATCTCCATGGTAGCTCTCGCGAGTCTATAACCTTGGTCCACGTTCGTCAACGTACATGTATACTGCGCACATGGGAGATAAGAGTTTGCCCGACTACAAGAACGAGCCGTCCGAATATGATTCGGTGCGGCAGGTGAAATTCTCGCACGTTGTGGCCTCGGAGATCAAACTATTCACAAATCGGATACGAGCAGCACACAGCGTGGCGGCGCTTGAGCATATCAAGACGGATGTGGCGCGTTCGAGTCTCTGCAATAGTATTCCGGCGAAAGAGGTCGTGCGCAGGCTCGTGAATGCGCGCGCTGCAGAGCTTGGTTTCAAGGGTGCATGGTGGAACGCGTAAGGCTTGTCCGCCCACCAGAACTTCTGGGAAACCCACGGTTTTCCCAAGCCTTCCTTCACGGGAAAACATGGGTGTTTTCCCGACCCCTTTCCCGTCCATGCGGGTGGCCACTCATTATCATTTCGTGTCCGCCCGCCTGGACTCGAACCAGGAACCCCAGAGGTATACTCCGTTTGAAAGGATCGTTCGGATCATCTGAAAATGTCTGTCCGCCCGCCTGGACTCGAACCAGGAACCCCAGAGGTATAAGCTCTGTGCTCT
>CAZHOB010000020.1:0-25900 GCA_964534465.1 uncultured Candidatus Saccharibacteria bacterium | reverse complement strand
CGCTCAAAGCCGCCCGCATCGAGAAGGGCAAGAAGGATCGCGACGAGGCTCGGGCCAGAAAGATGGCCTCTCGGGTCAAGGCGCAGGAGGAACTCTCTTCCGCCGCCGCACGCGGGCAGCAGCTCAACTTCGACGAACAGGTCGTGAAGGCCGGTTCGGAGGAGGCGGCTCTCGAAGCCGAACGTCGCGAGGAGACGGAGAGCGAAAACGCCACTGCGTAAGCAGCGGCACACGAAAACGACCTCGGGGCGGATATGCCCCGGGGTTTTCTTTTTGCCGATTTCTGCGTGCTAAAATTTTTGTATGGATAACTGGGAGCGAATGTTCCAGCGGCAACGCCGCGCGCCGGCCAATGATGAGGGCCGTCAGGAGCGTGAGGCCGAGAAGGCGGATCCTTTGGATGCGATAAAGGATGAGGTGGTGGGTTATGACGTAGATACTGACGAGGGTAAGCCGATCTTCAAGGCGCTTGGTGCAGACGGGAAATTTTTAGCGCAAGTCGAATACAGTGATGAGAATGCGAGCAAATTAGATAATTACATCATCAAGAATAAGGAAGCGTTTTGGAAGAAGAAAAAAGAAGAACCCGCTCCGGCACCAGTCGCTATTCCCGTGCACGACCTGAATACGGGAGAAGTATCGGAACCCAAGCAGCCGGAGCCCGCTCCCGCCGAAGCAGAGCCCGCTCCGAGCGAACCGGCCGCACCAAAAGATGAACTGCAAAATCAGAGGGATGTTTTGAAGCGGCGACTCGGCTCTTTATCAATGAGCGACGAAAACAGGCGAACGTACGATGAGCTCATCCTAAAAAGTGAAAATATCGATCAGTTGCGAAATGTGTCGCACGATCTCGACCAAGTTTTTGGAGCTGAAAAGGCACCGTCGCCCCGAGCGACTCCCGAGCCGGCCAATAAAGTTATTTCTTGGGAAGAGGTTGTAGATCCCGACGGCACACTGCAGAAAGCCGGTCTTATGAAAGATAAAGCGCGTGCAGCTCCAGCAGAACCGACTCCTGCAGCATCAGCGACTCCGGAGCCCGCGAAGCCTGTCGGTCGAAAAGGTCTAACCTTCGGCGGCAAAGGCGCGGCTTCCACGGAAGCTGGTCCGAAGGATACGACACCACAAAATGCTTCATATACTCAGGAGGAAATTAATGCGGAACGAGAGAATCTTTTGAAGCGAGTGAAATATTTCAGGGATGGAGGCGTCGATGAGCAATATTTGAATGACCTGACGCAACGGATAAACAGTTCTGGTGATCCAGATGCCGTGCGGGCATTGTACAAAGAGACGCAAGACCAAAAAAATCTTATCGACAGGAAGGGTTGGCCGAACCCAAGGGGAATGGACACATGGGCCAAACCCAACCAGAACTGGGATACCCCGGCAGCCGCGAGTGCCGAACCCCTATCACCTACGGGCCCGACGCCACGCGCGCCGGAGGCACCGACAAAAATTCGCGGAGCGTGGCGCGATGAGCTCAAGATGGAGAATTATCGCAACATTCCCGAAAGATCCTTGCGCGAGATCATGGGAAATCCGCGCGATGCGCACCTCTTCGGTCTTTTGCTGCAAGCGGAGCAAGATACACAAGCTCCCGCTCTTGCCGACAGTATCAAGAATAAGGCCGAAAGCGGCGCGATACTCACCGAAGACGAGCACAAGCTGCGCGAATACGCGCGCTGGGAATTTTCCAAACGTATAGTGGAAGTGGAAGCGGAAGCAAATGCCATCGCGATAGAGCAGTTGAGGATGGTCGCGGAGCGCAATCCCGGTTTCCGTGCGGCCGCCGGCGAGAGCGGCTACGAGCGCATCCAGCAGCTCTTCAAAGAAAAAATGCTCGAAATGGGGATGAAAAATTGGGACGAGTTCAAGAATTATCAAAAAGCGCAGGAGCAGCTTCACAAAGACATGGGTTCGCGCGAATACGAGGCGTGGAATCGGGAGGCGAATCTGGTCGCAGATGAGCTGGGTGTGCATCCCAATGACATCTTTTCAAAATTCGACATGAAAAATCGCGCCGATGCCTACGACAAGATGAATGGCCACGTACGCAAAGAGATGCGCGGTTTTCGCCGAGTGTGGGATCAGATGAAGGGCGTTGTCGGCTTGAGCAAAGGCGATCGTCTTTTGAGACGCGTCGACAAACTCAACATGCGTACCAAAGAATGGTACGACAGACCGACCGCAGATATCATAAAAAACATCCAGACCAATCTCGATGTGCTGAGCGGTGTCCTCAATATGACCATCGTGAATGACCCGCAGGTGCGACACATGCTCGCCGTGGAAGCCACGCGCGGCACCACGACCGCACCCGCGTGGGAGCAGGGCGCAAAATCCTATACCGAGCTAAGAAGTTCTTTGAGCGCGGAGACTTCGGATCAGGCGATACAGCGCGGATGGGAAGATGCGAAAAAAACAGCGGCATCGCAAGACGGTCGCAAGTGGGAACAAATGTCGCAGGCCGAGCGTGAAGCATTTCGAAGCAAATACGACGTGGTCGGCAATCTTGCCAAGAGGCACCAGAATAGTTTCTGGGGAAGTGTTGTCGTACTCTTGGCGCGCGCGGTATGGGGCTCGAAGAAGATAGGCGGGTTATCATTAGACAACCCGAAGCGCTGATATGAACTCACAAGAACTCGAACATATTTTCAAACATCTCGCCTCGCTCCTCGCTGCGGGCAAGGACCACGAAGCGCGCGCGTATCTGAATGAGCAGTTGCCGAAGCTCCCTGAAGATATTCGCAACGACATCATGTTCGAGATGTTCACTGAAGCGATACAAGAAGAAGCGCGTGATAGGCAGGCGATAGCGAAACTGCAGGAAGAGAGCATCACAGCGATACGCTCGATGCAGGAAACGCAAAAAGAGATAGAAGAGGACCATCACAAATTGAATCCACATCATCCACACAAGCATCTTTGACACTCGTTGGAATTAGGGTATAACTTTCAACAGTTCTTGGAGGTATTCTCCAAGGTGATAGAGGAGGCATGGATGAAGTCCAAGCCGAAGAAGTCGGCAAGGACGAGGTCCAAGCCGAGGAAGTGCACCGCCAAGCGCAAGGGCCGCAGTTGTTTACTCTGTGGTCGTAAGCTGGCACCAAAGCCGCGCAAACGGGCGAAGACCAAGGTCAGAGCCTGCAAGCCGGCGAAGAGAAGGAAGAAAAGAATGAACTACGAAGTCAAGCAAGAGCATGAGGTTCATGCCCGCCTGAATCTGAAAGTTCGCCTCTTCGTCAATGACGTCGAAGCCAAAGAGGTGAAGGAAGAGAAGAAGGCCGACGAGAAGAAGGCCGAGGAGAAGAAGCCTCAGGCTGCAGCTCCGGCCGCGGCTCCCGCAGCGGAAAAGCCTGCCGACAAGCTAGCGGATAAGCCCGCTGACAAGCCGGTGGGACCTGTTCCCCCGACGAAGTGGTAACTTCTTAACTACCCGGCCCCGCCCATGTGCGGGGCCATTTTTCATGCGATTCATGAGGAAATGGCTTGACAGCTACATTTTAGATGATATAATCGCGGCACGCTTCTCAATGGGCCAAGTCCCATCGAAGGCTTGGTCTTTCAATTCACAAAAGTAGGAGAAAGAAGATGAGTGAACTTCGGTTCGAATCGGCCGTCGACGCTCACTTGGTTCTGCGACCCGGAAAGGTCACGGTAACCATGGGTGAGCCAGTGGCACCTGCCGCTACGGCTTCGACAGTAGGCCCCGGCGCGGTGGTAACACCGATCCCGCGGGCTGCAGTTCCTGCCGAACAGGCAGTGGCTTCCGATAGCGGGTGGATGTACGTCGCCCTCTTCGCGTTCGCATGCTTGCTGATAGTCGTCGGATTCCTTGCGTATGAGTCCTTCAGTCACGGCCATGCGCCGGCGTGGACACCAGCGCCGCAGCAAGAGGAGACCGTCAGGCCACGGGAAACGGTGCCGCCTCAGAACGACGTTCCCGAGCGGCCGGATTGGCAGACGCCTGATTCTACAAAGCCTCAGGCTCGTCCGACCGGTAAGTCATGGGAGCGGCCGCAGACCTTCAAGGAAAACGGTGTCGAGTACACCGGCCAGAGCTGCACCCGTCTCGATGGTTCGCTTGGCCGAGAAGGCTACGGACCAAAGGGCGGATTAGGCTGCTGGAAGTACTAATTCTCTCTACTTCGGCTTGGGAGGGCGGACACGCTCCGCTCTCCCGGCCAAAATTCTTGTGATATCCCGAGATGCGAAAAAGATTTTCGCATGCCGGGTTCTCGCAAGAGACCGTGCTCTTTAGTCGCTCGAGCATATCGAGCGGCGCAAATTCAAACAGTCAACGCAACAACCTTGGAGCCCTCTATGGCCAAGAAGAAAGGTGGCGGAAAAGATAGTGGTCCGCCCGGCCTCTCGTCGAAGCAAAAGGTGATCGCTGGCGCGCTTGCGCTGGCAGTCGTCTGTGTGCTCGGCGAATGGGCACAGGAATACGGACGGCACCATCCACCGCAGCCAAGCACTTTCGTCCCTCTCGCCTCAGGCTACGGACGACTCGCAAACTCCCTCGACCGGAACAAAGGCAAAACCTGTAAATTCCGGACAGGCCCGAACACGTACGTGCTCGGGCATGAGGGTCATCGCAATGGCCAGCTCGGTTGCTGGCGAACCTAAGGAGTAAGGCAATGGAACTTCTCAAGAAGATCGCCATCGGGGTCGTCATCATCGTCCTCTTGCTGCTGCTCGTTGATGCGTGCAGCCGTCATTTTGGACCGGTGGGGATTCCCGGCGGCGTGGATTCGGGACCATCCTACACGGGTAAGTCCTGCAAATTCCGGACCGGCCAGAACACCTACGTGGTGGGCCGCGAAGGGTATGAGCATGGCCGGCTTGGTTGCTGGCGTCGTTGACTGGTAGTGGGGGAGCTGAGCATACGCGATGCTCCCCCACACCTTGTTATTTCCCGATACACAGTAACTTCATCTTCATGATATTTACTGTGCGTCGGGTTCTCGCAAGGGAGCTGGCTCTTTCACACTCTCAGGAGGAAAGAAATGAAGTACGTAATGGCTGCGGCAGCTGTCTTCGCTCTTGCGATGGTCAGCGCGCCGGCGAATGCACAGCTTCGCACGGGCCCGTGCACCTCGGCGACCTCCAATGGAGGGATCCAGGTGCGCGGCATGCAATGCGTTCAGTACAACGTGGGAAGCCCCCACGCCAACTATGGACGACCCAACCCGCCGCGCTACGTCACCGGATTTCCGGGGAATGGCGGCTATCGCGCACCTATCGCGGTGCCGGGCTCGCGCATGGTGAATGGCAACATTCACATGCCGGGCAACTGCTACCGCGAAGGCAATCGGATGGTCTGCTACAATCGCGTTCCCGTGCGCTGGGCTCAGCCTCGGCCGCAGATCGCCAACGAAGGCGTGATGATCAGGCCGCGCACCTTCGTGCGTACTGTGCCGATCTTCGTCGGTGGCGCACGCCATCACGATGAGAGCATGACCATCGTGCGCGAGCGCGGCGGGCAATACCGTGATGAGCGGTACGGCGACGAGGATGATGCGCAGCAGGAGCAGCCGGAAGAGCGTTCGACCGGCGGCGCACAACCGACCGGCGAGCCTTACGAGGCTCCGGCCGTCGTCACCGAGGAAAATGGCATTCGCTACACCGGCAAGAGTTGCCGGCGCGCGGACGGTGCCACGGGCCGCGAAGGCTTCGGCCCCGACGGCCATACACTCGGCTGCTGGAAGTACTGATTTTTCTTTCGACTGAATGGTTCGGGAGGGTGGACGATTCCACTCTCCCGAACAAATTTTTTTGATTCGTTATTGCCTGAATCGACATTGTGAGTACAGTGTCCGTTCAGGTTCTCACGAAATTCCGCATACCGCGGAGTACGAAAGGAGGGAGCCATGAGACTGATCTTTGTAATATTGGCGTCGTTGTTCTTCCTTTCGCCCGCGCTTGCGCACACGGAAGGCAAGGCGGACTGCAAAGGCGAGTGGTGCGAGTGTTGGAGGCGCGGCGATTGCGGCCATGTTCGCAATCCCCACACCAACTGCGTCGTCACCATTGTGGCCCCGTCGCTTGCGGGCAAGGTCACGCTCGATATACGAAGAGCCGGCAAGTCGGTCTTCGACGACGGTCCTCGGATCACACATGTCGACAAAGGTCTCTACGAGACCAGAGTCGGCTGTCACTGGATCCGCAAAGCGGACGAAGTGTATTTGTGCATCCAGACCGCCGACGGCCACGAGTACAATTGGGCGTTATTCCGTGAAGATGGCTCGCTGGATGAGCCTTTGAAAGGGAAGAGGCTCAGGCTCTGGCTTCTCGGACCGGATTCTCCCGGGTATATCGGTGGCAAAAGACCGCCACGAGGGCATTAGATGTCAAGCAGTGGGCCGCGGAAAAGCCATTCCGCGGCCCAAAATAACCTTATTTTGGGTATTGACAAGATATTAATTAACTGTATAATGTGAAGTGTTAAAAATAATTATGAGTCGTATGAATACATTACAAAAGAGTGCCGGTTTTACAGTTGTTTTGTTCGCAGTGCTCGCTGTTTTTGCTGTCGCAGCGCCGAAGGCGCACGCGCAGTATGACGGTTGTGACTATTGCGGCAATGATTTCCAGTCGTATGGCGGCAACAGCTTCGAGCCGTACACCAACGACTACCAGCCGTACAGCAACGACTTCCAGTCTTACGACAACAGTTTCCAACCGTACGACAATTCCTTCCAGCCTTACGACAACTCGTTCCAGCCGTACGACAACTCGTTCCAACCTTACGACAATTCCTTCCAGCCGTACGACAACTCCTTCCAGCCCTACGATAATTCATTCCAGCCGTACGACAACTCGTTCCAACCTTACGACAATTCCTTCCAGCCGTACACAAATAGCTTCCAGCCATACGACTACAGCAATAACACCCCTTCGCAGCCCACTTACCAGTATGAAGGTTCTGACGGTCAGTACTACACGGCATCTGATTACGGATACAACACGCCGAGCTACTACCCTTCCGTTACGAGCTATCCGATAGAGGTCGCGCATCCTGTCTCGTACCCGACGCCGTACCCTACACCCGTGCCGACCCCTGTTCCTCCGCCTCCTCATCCGGTACCTGTGCCGACACCAGTACCGACTCCAGTACCGACACCCGTGCCGACACCTGCTCCTCGTCCGATCGTCGTGCAACCGCAGCCGACTACCATCACGGTAACCGCGCCGCCGAGCTCGCAGAATCAGGATCAGTCGCAAACGCAGGCAAATAGTCAGAACCAGACAAATGCGCAGGCGCAAGACACCAGACAGACCAACAGCCAAGCGCAGACGACCAATCAGAACACGGCGCAGTCGACGACCGCCACGCAATCCAACGCGCAGACAACCTCGCAGTCCAATCCGCAGACCAATAATCAGAGCACTAACATCTCGCAGCCGATCAACATCGTGAACAACAATGTGAACAATGTTCCGGCAGCGCAGGTCGTCACCGTGCCGCAGTACATTCAGTATCCGGTGATGCAGTACATCCCGCAGTACATGCCGCTCCCGAATCCGCCGGCTCCTCCTGCTCCTGTCTACAGCAATCCGACATGCACGCTTACAGCCGCCGGCAACTCGCTCATCTGGAGCTCACAGTACGGGCAGTACGCACAGCTCTCGGATGGCATCGGCAGCGTAGCGCTCGCGGGTTCCTTGCAGGTGCATCCTGAATCGAGCCGCACCTACACGCTCACTGTATGGGGTCAGAATGGTCAGGCCACATGCAACGCATGGATCGCAGCCGTCGCTCCGTACGTCTCTCTCACGCAGATCCCCTACACAGGATTCGACTTCGGACCCCTCGGCAACTCCATCTACTGGGCATCGCTCCTCAGCTTCGCGCTCGCAGCAGCCTACCTCGCGATCTACTTCCGCGGTGGCGCACTCGCCTTCGCGACGGAGATGTTCGCAGGTCGCTCCCGTGAAGAAGAGTTCACACCGGTCGCATCTCACACCGATGCCCCGACCTACTCTTTCATCGAGGAAGACAGCGCAGATGTAACACGAGATTCGATGAAGTTCTACCACTCGGAAAACGGTGAAGCTCCTCGTATCGTGATCACACGCAACTAAACGCCGCCGCCCGAATGGGTTTCCAAGGTGAAATCAAAAACCTCCGCTTCAAGCGGAGGTTTTTGTTTAATGCGCGTGAGAGGCTATTTCGCGCTTCAGTTTCTCGATGAATGTATCCAGCGGCTCGGTTTTCTTCTGCCCCTCGCGGTTTTCAATGGTGACGGTTTGTGCCTCCACCTCCTGATCGCCGATGACGACGTAGTAGGGAACTTTTTCGAGCTTCGTGGCGCGGATACGTTTGCCGAGCGAATCCCCTTCGGCTATTTCCGCGCGAATGCGCTCGGCGTGCAGCTTGTTGAAAATATCTTTGGCGTATTCAGCGTGTTTGTCGGAGACGGGCAGTATCTTGACCTGCACAGGTGCGAGCCAGAGCGGAAAAGCGCCGGCGTAGCGTTCGATGAGAAATGCGACCGTGCGCTCTATCGCGCCGATAGATGAGCGGTGAATGACGAATGCACGGTGCTGCTGACCATCCTCTCCGGTATAGGTGAGGTCGAATCTATCCGGCATGCAGAAGTCGTATTGCACGGTGAATGCCGTGTCTTCTTTGCCATTCACATTTTTCATCTGCACATCGATCTTGGGGCCGTAGAATGCCGCCTCGTCTTTTGCCTCTACGAAAGTGTCTTTGCGTTTCTTGAGCACATCGCGCAGGAGCGCTTCGCTCTTTTCCCACGCAGCGTCATTCTTGTAATACTTTTCCGTATTTTTGCGATCGCCGAGCGAGAGGCGGAAGTGGTAATCTTCTCCGTACTTCAATCCAAAAACGCCGGAGACATATTCGATAAGGTCGAGCGCGTGGCCCGCTTCGTCGGCCGCCTGTTCTTCCGTGGCGCAGATGATGTGCGCGTCGGAGAGGCAGAATGTACGTACGCGTTGCAGTCCCATGAGCTCGCCGGATTGTTCGTAGCGATAGAGCTTGGCCAATTCCGCGATGCGAATGGGTAGCTCGCGGTAGCTGTGCGGGCGCGAGAGATAAAGCTCGAAATGGTGCGGGCAGGTCATCGGGCGCAGCATGAATTCCTCATCGTCGATGACGATGGGCGCATACATGGAATCCTTGTAGTGCGGATAGTGCCCACTCTTTTTATAGAGATCGAGCTTCGCGATATCCGGAGTGTATACATGCTGATAGCCGCGCTTTATTTCCTCATCCACGATGAATCGTTCCAGCTCTCTGCGGATGGCGGCACCTTTGCGGGTCCAGAGCGGCAAGCCCTTGCCGACGCTGTCTGAAAATGTAAAAAGATCGAGCTCGCGCCCGAGTATCTTATGGTCTCTTTCTTTGTTTTCGCCTTGTTCGGCCATAGGCTGCATAATAGCAAACTTTGTAAAGTGAAAAAGGAAGAGCCCGAGCGAAAGAATGCTGGGGCTCAATAGACAGTTTCCTGCAGAGCAAAGCAGAATGCCTTCGCACGGCGGATCCTTGGCCCCTGCGAGCCGCTGAGGTCGCTTGGCCGCGGTCGTGCGAGCGCCTCAAGATTGCGCAACTCGCTGCGCGTCTTCAGGTAGAGGGTCAGAAAGCACGAGTACTCATCGACCTTGTGTCCCGCTTTTTGCAGAACGTTCGCCCAAAAGCGCAGGTCGCGCTCATCGGTGGCAAAGCTGTTGGTGCCGAATAAAAGATCCAGCTCGTCGGATAACTCCACGAGCGGCTTTGGTGAAGTCCCGGGGCCTTTCATAAGTACATCATAGGCGGCCCGCCCTTTTTCACACATCAGGTGCATTATGAGTTGCATTATGCTCACCTCCGGTATTTCTTATATCACAGCCATCTCACTTTGTCCGCGCTGCGGGCATTTACGTAACCAGTAGGGAACCCAATACACATATTTCAAATATTGCTTGAATTTCGCGGCCGCGGATATCAAGCAATACCGAAATGACGGCGCAACGGTTTGTCGAATTCGATCGCAGTCCCCACGATATAGAGCAGGTCCTTGCCCACTCGAAGGTCGGTTTTCAGAAGCGTGATGATCTCCTCGCATTCATATGGATGCACCCAGACACTTTGTTGGAGCTTATAGAATCCAAGTCGCTTTACGAGATATCGCACCCTGTCACGAAGCTCTTTCTTTTGCTCGGGAATGTCAAAGATGACGATGCGCCATTGTCCGTCCCACTTTCTCGGTTTTGGAATACTAGTGTTTCCATTGACGATTTGCCTTGCCAACCGCTTACCTTCTGCGGTCAACTGCATGTGTACCTTACCGTTCATCCGAACGAACTCAATCTGTCTTTTTGTCTTCATCTTTGAAATAGTTTCTCGAATTCGCTGTCGTGGATCGCGTTTATTGAACCAGTTGCTGTCAATCCGCTTGAGTGCTCTGACCATTCCATACCCCGAAAGGGAAATAAGGCTCGATCCGGCGATGAGTGTGCCAAGAATAACGCTCTCTATCTGACCTCTTCGCAAACGCTTTCGTGCGCTATCCTCAAGTATTCCCATATTGCTTATAGTACGCGGCCGCGAACGATAAGCAATGCAAAATATGACACTGAGGCGTTGCGCAATAGTACCCGCGAAAAAGTGAGATTCGTGCCTTATTCTGAACTGGCCAAGGAGTCGCCGTGTAAGGGGGTGGACTAAAGTGCCTTTGCGCGGTCCGCCATAAAGGAGAGTTCGCCATTTCTTTCCGTGAGCTTGCCGGCGATGGCGACGCACGAGCCGGACGCAATGATCTTCTCGAACTCTTTGAACGTACGCGGGAAAACGACGACCTCGACGGCGTCGGAGAAATCGGATACTTTCAAGAACGCCATTTTTTCTCCGTTCTTGGTGAGTGAGACGCGCGACGACTCGATGAATCCGCCGATCACAGTCGAGACGCCTTTGAGATGTTCCTTCGCATGTTTGATGCTCTTTTTTGGATCTGCGAATTTGGCGCGATGTTTTTCGAGCGGGTGACCGGAGACGTAGAGTCCGAGCAGTTCCTTTTCCCATTCGAGCTTCCGATCGAGCGGCGCGGCGGGTGCGGATTCGAGGCGGAGTTTCGACGGACCGCTGGTAGCAGCACCGAAGAGGGAAGTTTGGTCGCTCGGAGCGGCCATGTGTTCGCGGTGGTAGGTGAGCAGGGTATCGATATTGAATAGCAGCTGCCCTCTTTCGCCGAGTTCGTCGAAGGCACCGCATTTAATGAGCGACTCAAGCGACTTTTTATTGAGATTTTTGTCGGCGATGCGTGCGAGGAAATCGGCAGCGTCCTTGAACGGGCCGTCCGCCTCCCTCGAAGCGATGATCGAATCCCCTACGCCCGTGCCGAAATTTTTGATGCTATGCAATCCGAAGCGTATCTCATTTTTTCCCGCGACCGTGAAATCGCCGAGCGAGCTTTGTATCGAGGGCGGCAGCACCGGTATCTTCATTCGTTTGCACTCCGCGACGATCTCGGAAATTTTCTCCACATCGCCGGCGTCCGCGGTGAGCACGGCCGCCATGTAATCTACGGGATAATTGGCTTTCATGTACGCGGTCTGGTAGGCGAGGTTGCCGTAGCTCGCGGCATGCGCTTTGTTGAAGCCGTAACCTTGGAACGGTTCGAAGAGTTCCCAGAGTTTTTCAGCATCGCTTTCTTTCATGCCTGAGTGTTTGACACAGCCTTTGACGAAGATGACGTGCTGCTTTTTCATTTCTTCAGGTATCTTTTTCCCTACCGCTTTGCGGAATTTGTCGACCTCGCCCCACGAATAGCCCGCGATCTCGATAGCTGTCATCAGGAGGTCGTCTTGGTACACGAGCACGCCGAAGGTCTTGGCGAGATACGACTCCATTTTGGGATGCAGGTACGTGACGCGCGCCGTTTTGTTCTTTCGCGCTATGTACGCGTCGATGTTGTTCATCGGGCCCGGGCGATAGAGCGCGACCATCACGTTCAGATCATCGATGCGCGTCGGCTTCAGCTGCATCAGATAATTGGTCATGCCATTGGAAGCCATCTGAAAGACGCCGAGCGTTTCGCCGCGCGTGAGCATTTTGAATGTTTTCTCATCCATCTGTGGCAATTTGTCGGTATCGATATCCACGCCGAGCCGTTTTTTGACGCGGTCGACTGCATCGGCGAGCACGGAGAGGTTGGTGAGGCCGAGGAAGTCGAATTTGAGGAGGCCCGCGTCTTCAACGGCGTGCATGTCGTACTGTGTGATGGTCTTGCCGCCTTTTGGATCGAGCTGTATCGGCACGAAATCGGTCACCGGAGTGGGAGAGATAACGACGCCTGCCGCGTGCACGCCCACGTGGCGCGCGTTGCCCTCTATCTTTTGCGCGAGCTCGAGGATCTCATGCGTGTCGGCGTCTTTGTCGAATGCACTCTTCAGCTCAGGCACATCGGCCATCGCGCCTTCTATCGTGACGGGGAATCCTTGTTTGCCGAAAGGGATGAGCTTGGCGATAGTATCGCCGGTGCCGTAGCTGTAGCCGAGCGCGCGGGAGACGTCGCGCACGGCAGCGCGCGCCATCATGGTGCCGAAGGTGCCTATCTGCGCGACGTGATCGTCGCCGTATTTTTGGCGCACATAATCGATCATGTTGTCGCGTTTGTTGTCGGCGAGGTCCATATCGATATCGGGCGGCGATGGGCGCTCCGGATTCAAAAATCGCTCGAAGGGTAATTGGTAGATGAGCGGATTGACCGTCGTGATACCGGTGAGATACGAAACGAGCGAGCCGGCGGCGCTGCCTCGAGTATTTGTAAAGATCCCCGCTTCGCGCGCGTGGCGCAGGAGGTCGGAAACCACGAGAAAGTACGGCGAGTACCCTTTTTTGGCGATGACCGAGAGCTCATATTCCACACGCTCGACATTCTCCGGCGTTTTTTCCAATCCGCGGCGCTCGAATCCTCCGTAAGCCGCTTCGTGAAGCAGCTTGTCGTGGGTCGTGCCTTTTGGAATAGGGAAATCGGGGAAGAACCATTTGCCAAGTGCGAGTTCGAGATCGCATTTTGCAACTATTTCCGCTGGAGTCTCCAGCGCCTCGGGAAGTTTTTTGAACTTTTCCGCCATCTGCGCGCGCGTTTGAAAAGAAAGGTCGTGAATTCCCTCTTCGACATCGCGATTGAGCGTGCCGCCCGTGCGAATCTTGTTGACGAGTTCGCGCGCGAAACCGTCCTCGGGCTTGATATAAAAAGTATCGTGTGCGGCGCACAGCGGGATCTTGTGTTTGTGCGCGAGTTCAATGATCTTCTTGACCCGCTTATCGTGGCCTTCTATCTCGGAGTGCAGCGTGATCTCGGCATAGAGGTCGTCGTCAAAGATTTTCTGGTACCACTCGAGTATCTGCTCTGCACGATCGTTGTCGCTGGCGGCTATCGCCTGCGCGTGCTCGCCATAGTAGGGCGGCAGAAGCGCGATCAGCCCTTCGCGATACTTTTCGATGAGCTCTCTATCGATGCGCGGGCGGACATGGAAGCCCTCGAGATGCGATTTGGTAACTAATTGAATGAGATTTTTGTATCCCCCCTCGTTTTTGGCGAGCAAAATAACGCGCGAGGTCGGGTCGTCCGTCTTATGCTCTTTGTCGAAGCGCGTGCGCGGCGCGATGAAGAATTCAACGCCGATTATCGGCTTCAAGCCCTCCTTTTTGCACTCTTTGTAAAAGTCGATGGCGGCATACATGTTGCCGAGGTCGGTGAGCGCTATGGCATCATGCCCGTCGGCCTTGGCCGCAGCGACGAGCTCTTCGACTTTTGGCAACGCTTCGAGAAGGGAATAATGGGAATGGGTATGGAGATGAACGAATTTGTTCATATGCGCGCGCCGTTGCTTTTGAGTATAGCATCGCGGCTGTTACAATATCCCGCAGCAAAAGAAAGGACGACATCACGTGGATCGCATCATTAAAGTTTTGACCGGAGCATGCATACTCGCTTCTATCGTGCTCACCGCAGGGATCGTCGCGGATCTCGGCGCGGCCGCTCTTGCGCAGAAGACACAGTCCGTGGACGATTCGCCCCAGTCCTCGCCGTTCATCAGGTATACCGATGACGGCACGGTGACCATCATTCCCGGTCTTTAGGAAAGCGCTCATGGGCGAGATGATCGACGCAAAGGCACTTTTTGCCGCGCGCAGAAAACCTGTGCCGGAGAAATCGCCAAAGAGTGCGCGTGCCATTCACGAAGATCTCGGATTTCCCTCGCCCGATTGTTTTGGTGGAGAGGGAGAGCTCGGCGACCCGTGCGCGCTCGGTACTGCAGCGGAGGGTATGGATGCTTTTGCACCGCGCTATGGAAAGCCGGTGTCGTGAAGCGCTTTGTGAAAGCTCTTTTCGTAGGGTGTTTCGTTCTCTGCGATCCGACAGGTATCAGTCTACTTCTGTGCGGTTTTATCGCGCTGGCGGCTTTACTTTCTTGGTTGGATTCTGGCATCCATTCGGACCGCGGCGCGAAGGCTTAAGCCTTCGCGCCGCTTTGTTTTTGCTCGCCCCGAGCATGTCGAGGGGATATAATAGATGAAATGTCACGGTATCTCGTGGGCATCGACGAAGCAGGGCGGGGAGCCCTCGCGGGCCCGGTGTGTGTGGGAGCGGTGCTTTTCCCCGACGACCTCGATTGGAAAGATACATTTAGATTGATAACGAAAAAGAGGGAGCGGCCGAAACTCAAAGACTCCAAGCAGCTCTCGGCGCAGCAGCGCGACATTTTGTACGAACACATCACGGCGCACGGAAGGCTCAAGCACGCCGCCGCTTTTGTGGACGCCAAGACAATAGATGAGATAGGGATAGTCAACGCTGCAAATGAGGCAGCCTCGCTCGCTATCACGATGCTTGGCATTTCACCTTCGCGCGTGGAAGTATTGCTCGACGCGGGGCTGCGCGTACCCCGGCAATGGGCGCAGCAGTCATTCGTGCGCGGCGACGAAACGATACCCGCCATCTCATTTGCCTCCATCATCGCCAAAGTCACCCGCGACCGCTTCATGGAAACCATTTCGCAAACGTACACGCTCTACAAATTCGAATCGCACAAAGGCTACGGCACGCTCGCGCATCGCAGGCTCATCGCCGCGAGCGGCTTTTGCGACCTGCATCGCACCACTTTTTGCACGCGCATTTATGGCGCAGAGCCCGAGCCGGAGATCGTGGAAGCCTTGGAAAAAGACGAAGCGGTGCTAGGCTGAAGTCTAGTTCACAAGCTACAGGGGTGCGATGAACGCGCCTGAAAAAGTTGACCGCATGGCGGTCAATGCGGCCATCGAATATCTTGCTTCCGGAAAAAAAGAACAATGGCAGGATGCCGCCGCGACCGTCGTCCATTTTGGCGTGCGTATAGGCTCCATGGGCAATGAGATAATCAGCGTGAATGTGGATTCGAAAAAGGACGGAAAGAGCGCGAGCGGATTCGCCGCAGGTATCGGCAATGTGACCATTCGGGACGACGAGAAAAAGACATACCGCAAAGCTATCGGCGACGTGTTCGAGCGTGTCGGTGTTTACATTGTGCGCCATTTTCAAAATGAATACGCGGTAGGTTTCAGGCACTTCAAAAGCGACGGACCATGGGCGCTTACCAAGCCGTTTTTTCCCGAGTTCTGGGTCTATTACGAACCTTCCACGCAGGAGCCGCACACGGTCATGATCATCATGTGGAAAGAGGTGCCGCTGCCACTCCTCCTCGTGCTTCGCGCGAGCCTTCAGGTAATGGTACTGAAGTGGAAAAGATTTTTGCGCGAAGGATTTCAGTTCAACCCGAATGAGCGTGGCCGCGTTATGTGGTCGGCAAAAGCGCCGTTCCAGCTTGCCGTTGTTCATGCGCTTGATCTTGATAAATACCGGAAACTCGGTATTCCTATCATCGGTGATCCGATAGAGAAGGGATGACAGAGGCCGCGGCGCGTGAGCGCGCCGCGGCCTTCTCAGTTGCAATACCGGAAAATCTCGGTATAATCGCGCCATGGTAGTACGAATGCGTCGCAACCGCTCCGAGACCGCCAAACGCCGGAGCCATCATGCATTGCACGGCATGCGCCTTGCCAAGTGCGAGTGCGGCAACCTCCGCCTTTCCCACAAAGCCTGCCCGAACTGCGGCAAGTACAACGGCCGCGTCGTTATCGACGTGGTGGGTCGCGCGAAGCGCGAAGCCAAGCGCAGCGCCCGCCGCCAAAAAGAACTTCGCGAAAGTGGCCAAATTACCGACTCTAAAGATAAAGCAGCCTCCAAAACCTAAATCAACTTTCTTGCTCTTTTTTGATCTTTTGTGAAATATGGCAAATAGACACCTCGCAAGGTCCGTCGTACTTCAAGTTCTCTTCGAACGCGACGCCTCGGGTGGAAAAATGACGCCCGAGCAGTCACAGGATCGGCTTGCCAATTATTCCGAGGAGTTCGGCGCGCGCGAGAGCGACATGCCTTTTATGAAGTCGCTCCTCAAAACGACGATCGCCAAGCAGAAGGAGATAGATGACGTCATCGTGCGCGCGGCACCCGAGTGGCCCCTCGACCGCATTGCTGCCATCGATAGAAATATTTTGCGCCTCGGTCTCACCGAGTTGCTTTTTGCCGATCGCGCGCAGGTGCCCGCCAAAGTGGCGATAAATGAAGCGATAGAATTGGCCAAAGCCTTTGGCAGCGCGTCTTCCGGAAGATTCGTCAACGGCGTGCTCGGCGCGGTGTATGTCGAGCTCGGCGAGCCCGGCAAAAATGAGGGCGCCGCGCGCAAGGATGAGCCGCAAAAGACCGGTAAAATGCCGGTAGAAGAACTGATCGGAGCGGTGGTGTACGGGAAGGAGGCGGGAGAAGTCTACCTCGCGCTCGTGCACGACATCTTCGGTCATTGGACGCTTTGTAAAGGCAAATTGCAGCAGGGCGAAAAACACGACGACGCCGTCTGCCGCAAGGTCAAAGAGGAGATCGGGCTCGAAGCGAAAGTCGAAGATCAGCTCGGCGAAAATGAATACATTGCCAATGACAGCAAGGCGACAGGCGGTAAGAAAAAGCGCCACGCCACCTATTTCCTCGCACGCGCTGATTTTGCAGACCTGATGCTGAAAAGAGAAGGCGGGCTCGATGATGCGCAGTGGTTTCCGCTCGCATCCGTGGGCGATCTCAACTTTTACGACGACATCTTGCCGGTCGTGACGCGTGCGATAAATCTTTTGGCGCAGAAAGACAGAAAATAGTTAATAGTTAATAGTAAATAGTCTATAGAAATACACTCGCGTTTCTGCTTTCCACTATTTTCTACTTACTATTTACTGTGGCATATGTCCAACTTCTCCACTTTTGAAACTAAGATCGGCCACACCTTCAAAGACCAACAACTGTTGGAGCAAGCGTTCACACATCGTTCGTATTTGAACGAGAACAGGACTGCCGGAGCGGAGCACAACGAGCGCTTGGAATTTCTCGGCGACGCGGTACTGGAGCTTGTCGTCACGGAATTTTTGTACGCAAAATATCCGGAGAAGCCGGAAGGGGAGCTCACATCGTACCGTGCGGCGCTCGTGAATACGCAGTCCATTTCCGAGGCGGCCACCAATCTCGGCATGAACGACTACATGCTGCTCTCCCGTGGTGAATCGCGCGACACCGGCCGCGCGCGCATGATAATCCTCGCCAATGCCTTCGAAGCGCTCATTGGCGCAATACACCTTGATCAGGGATACGACGCCGCCAAGCAGTTCATCGCGGAGCAACTTTTCCATAAGACGGACGATGTCGTTTCCAAAAAATTGTGGCAAGATGCGAAAAGTAAATTTCAGGAGATCTCGCAGGAGAAAGCGGGTGCCACGCCCACATATCAAATGCTCGACCAGAGCGGTCCCGATCACGATAAGACATTTCTCGTCGGCGTCTATATCCGCGACGAACGCGTAGCCACCGGCGAAGGCCGCTCGAAACAGGAGGCCGAACAAGCTGCCGCCGAGAAGGCCCTGCAAGCGAAAGGCTGGTAAAGGGCAAAAAAACGTGGTATAGCTTCCGCCAGAGGACACCCGAGGGGTGCCAAACAGGAGGGTCGAAATGCCCATTGAATATCTTGGCGGCGCAGAGCCACCTTCGTATCCGGGAATGTTCGAACGCACACAAAAGCGCCGAATGCATTGGTGGATCGGCGACAGCTCGCTCTCTGTGGACTGGCGCAGCCGTCTGCCGAGAGATGTCAAAGGAGCGCCGGTGTGGCGTGAGTCGGTCAAGCATGGGAACGAGTGGGTGGATTATCCGCTCAGCTCGGCGGGTCAGCAGAAGTTGCTCAAATACTTCGCACTCGTGTTGCTCGCCGACAGAATTTCGCTCGAGGATCTGGCGGAGAAGACGCCGTCGGAGCTTGCCGAAATGCGTCGCACGCTCGAAGAGAAGCATGGCTGCGACCGGCACGAATTCGAGGTCAACACTGACATGGCCGATTGGGTCTCTCCCGAGTACGTTAAGTAGTATCGAAGCGCTCTGCCAATGGCGGAGCGCTTTTTACTTGCCCCGTCATACGGGGTTTGCAATATTTTGCCAAAGTGGCAGAGTAACGATGGAAATAGGAGATAGAAATGCTCGAGCTCGACATCTACGATTCCGTAACGACGCTCACGAAAAAGGGCAGGGAAAAAGTCCCCGTTCGAACGTTGTTCATCAACGACCGTTTTTATGGCAACGATGGGCTGATGTATCAGCTGGTCACGTCGTGGGTTCCATTTCGCACGATCACGGGCGGCAGGCGTTTCCGCTACAAGGCGCATTGGTATCTGGCGCTGCACGAGATGCACGAGCTGCGCGGTTTCAAGCTGCGGCCGAATACTCCTTTTGGAATGCCGAATTACCGCGAGTATGTCCCGCTGCGGCTTGTCGATGAAGAGGTGGAGGCGCTCGATGTGAGTGCGCCGTTCCATGCGCCCCGATGAAATACGGGGCGCTTGACTTTTGATTGCCAGCGAAGACCGAATTTGTTAGTGTCTAACGCAGTTCAGTTAATAAAAGGAGGCTTCCAATGCTCGTGATGCCAGTTGACATTGGGGGGCTCCAGATACCCCTCGTGTTTGTAATTGCCTATGCGCTCATGGTCGGCAATTTTGCCTTCCTTGCTCTGGGCCTATGGTTAGACGAAAAATTTCCCGCGAGGTAGTCTCAAGAGTCCGGAAAGCCGGGCTCTTTCTTTTTGGTACAATTAAAGAGCATGTATCTCAGATCCATCGAACTGACGGGGTTTAAATCATTTGGCAAAAAGACCGAGCTCGTTTTTGGCTCATATATTGCCGGTATTGTGGGGCCCAACGGTTCGGGCAAGAGCAATGTGGCCGAGGGTTTTCGCTTCGTGCTGGGCGAGCAATCAATGAAATCGATGCGCTCGAGACGCGGCGAAGACCTTATCTGGGGCGGCTCACCAGCGCTCGCGCGCATGAATCGCGCGAGCGTGAAGGTAATTTTTGATAATTCCAAGCGCTTGCTCGATATCGATTTTACGGAAGTGGTCATCGAGCGGATCGTTTTTCGCGACGGCCAGAATGAGTATCTATTGAATGGCACGCAGGTGCGGCTTAAGGACGTCATCCGCTTGCTTGCAGGCGCCAACATCGGCGGCTCGGGATATCAGATCATTTCACAAGGCGAAGCCGATAGGATATTGAATGCCTCCGCGCACGAGCGGCGCGAGATGGTAGAAGACGCGCTCGGGCTCAAGCTTTTTCAGCACAAAAAGGCCGAGAGCGAGCGCAAGCTCGTAGAGACCGCCAACAATATCGAGAAGACCAAATCGCTCCAGCGTGAGATACGGCCGCACCTCAATTTTTTGCGCACGCAGGTGGAAAAAATAGAGAAAGCGCGCGAGATGAAAGACGAGTTGTCGGCAAAATTGTCGGATTATCTGGCGCGCGAGAATGCGTGGATCACGCAGGAAGATGCGCGCCTGCGACAAGAGGCGCAGGGGCTTGAGGGAGAACAGAAAGAAGTGGCGGCGCGCCTCGAAGATGCGCGCGGCAAACGCGCGCACGGCGGCTCCGGCAAACTCACCGAATTGCAGGCCAAGATAGTTGATTGTGAAAATCGACTTGGAGCAGCACGCCGGCGCGCAGGTGAGATCGCCCGCGAACTCGGGCGCGCCGAAGGCGCGTTGCAAATAAATGACGTAACGGTCGAGCAGATAGTGGCAGTGCCGCACGTGCGCACATTTGCGCGCGAGCTCGATAACACACTTGCCGAGATAGAACGGAATGGCGACATCGGGCATGTGCACTATGTGCTCGGGCAATTGCGCACGCGCATCAAGTCATTTATCGAAGGCCTCACGGGCGTAGCGCCGGTAACCAATCAGGAAGCAAAACACGAAGTCGATATGTTGAGCGCAAAGCTCGAGAACGCCCAAAAAGACGAGAAGGTAGTGAGCGATGAGATCGCATCACTTCGTGCCAAGATGGCGGAAACGCGTGAAGCAGGCTTTGCTGCCGAGCGCGATATCGTAGAGCACGAATCCGCTCATCGCGAAATTCAAAGCAAACTGAATACCGTGCATGCAGCGCGGCAGCAAGTGGCGATGCAGCGGCAGCGATTCGAAGAAGAGGTGCGTGAGGGGATAGTGCTCATCGGCGCGGCCGTGCATGCATGGGACAAAAGCGCCATTCCCGAAGGAGCTCTTTCAGAGCCGCGCTCCGCGCAGGAAAAGCGCCGACGCGATATCGAGCGCCTCAAAATAAAAATAGAGGAGAGCGGGATAGGTAATGGCGACGCAGTCGTCAAAGAGTTCAAAATGACGAAGGAGCGGGACGAATTTCTCGCACGGGAGCTTGCTGACCTCGAAAAGTCGGCGGAATCGCTCAAAGAGATAATCGCCGAACTGGAAAAAACCATCGATTCGCGTTTTCACGACGGCCTCAAACTCATCAACGAGGCGCTGCACGGATTTTTCCAAAAGCTTTTCGGCGGCGGCGAGTGCAAACTTCGCATCGAAGAGCCGCGCCACTTGCGCAAGACCAAACTCGACGAAGAGATGATGGACGAGGAAGATGAGATGCCCGAAGAGGAGGAATTGTATGCCGGACTTTCTATCACGGTCTCGCTGCCGCGCAAAAAGATACGCGGGCTCGAGGTGCTCTCCGGCGGTGAGCGCGCGCTCACCTCAATCGCACTTATATTTTCGATGACGCAGGTAAATCCCCCGCCATTTCTTATCCTCGATGAGACCGACGCCGCGCTCGACGAGGCCAACTCGAAACGCTACGCCGATATGATCAAGGAATTGGGCCAAAAATCGCAGCTCATCGTCATCACGCACAATCGCGCCACCATGGCAGCAGCGGGTGAGCTCTACGGCGTCACGATGAGCCAAGATGGCGTCTCCAAACTTTTGTCGGTCAAATTGGAAGAGGCGGAGCGGGTTGCAAAGTAACGTTTTTTGTGGTTTCTTTGTGCAAGTCTGACTTGCACAAGCAGGTCATTAGCCGAAGGAGAATGTCATGCGCGGTGGTGATGATTTCGGGATCGTCGTATGGTTCATGTTTGCAGTAGTTTTGGTCATCGGCGCAGTGGCGTGGCTATTCCAAAATCAGCCATGGGTTGCTGTGGCCCTGATCGCGATAGCTGCAGTCTCGTGGATGTTTTCACGTTTTTTTCCGGCTCGGAAGCATTAAGCTGCTGCCGGCGCGAGCAATATGCGCCGGCTCTTCCTTTTTGAGTTGCGAAATAGCAGAATTAGTGTAGAGTCTCGGCAGGTTCAAAGGGAGGAAGCAAGTGAGAGCACGTACCATTGAGGGTATAGAGAGGATACGGATAAAGGGAAGGATACCGATCTACGAGAAAGGCAAGTGGGGAGAAGCTGTTCTTTTGGGTGAGCCGCACTTACGGAGCGCGGTCGAGATCAATGCTGACAATGCACGTTCGCAGAACATACCCAAAACCATCAAACTCTGTGGCGGAGTTGGTATTTTTTAACTTACGAGCCGGCGCGAGCAATATGCGCCGGCATTACTTTTGGCGGTTGCGAAGTGGGGAATTTGAGGTACATTGGCCCGAGTTGCATCTTCGGGAGAATCGCATGTTTCCGGACCTGACATGGCTTGTCTTTAGTGGCCTTATGGCCGCTGCGGTGTCGACTGGCTTACTTATACTCGCACTTGGCTACAACCAGACGTGGCAGTACGTCGCCGCCGGCACCATCGGTGGCGTCGGTATGGTGATCTTCGGTGCCATTTCCATTGACGGATTGGTCCACGGCGATTTATATAATCTTTCCGTCATTCTCGCCGTGACCTTCTTGTTGCTGTTCTTGCTCGCCACAGGCTTCGGCGTAGCGTTTGAGAAACCTCATGTGCCGCCCTCGCAGAAATCTCTGGGCGGTCCTGATAACGGTTTGTGAGAATCAAATTGCCGGCGCGATACATACGCGCCGGTTTTACTTTTATATGGTAGGCTCCGAAAAGAAAAGGAGCGTGCGATGCCTTTTGAATTTACGGTGGCGAGTCCATGGTTGGCGGTATATTTTCTGATGTTGCTCACCATTCTTGTGAAGTCCATCTGGTCGTCCGACAATCTTGGCGACATACTTTTTTGCGCCGCGTTTGCGGCCGCGGTGGCACTCGTTGCGAGCATTGAGGCCACTTTTCCCGCCGACGCCTCTCATGTGCAAGCATGCACGGGCATCGCCATCGGGGCAGCTATAGGGGCGCTCTATTGCCTGATGGTGTACAAGATAAGGGTGCGCATCATCAATGGCGAAGCCGTCGTTCAAATGCCAAAACGGGACAAGAGGAGAGACCGATGAAGAAGTACAATGCGCTCATCGACGACAGTGCAGACATTGAAAAAGTCGCGCACAGCATCGAGCAGTGCGGCGGGATTGATGTCGGTGTCATCCAGCTGATAGGCATCATCACCTTCGAGGGCGACGACACGGTCGTCGAAGCCGTGAGAGCTCTTCCGGAGGTTTGGTCTGTCGCAGAGGACAATAGGTGTTGTATGTGAGCAATTGCCGGCGCGAAATTTCATTTCGCGCCGGCCTACTTTTTTGCGGTACAATAAATAGATGCATACGGTAGGCGCATTGGTCGCGGCAGTCGCCACGCTCCTTGGTGTATCCACACCGTCCGTGGCCACAACGACGCTCGTGCCGCCTCCCATCGTGCAGACAGTGGGCGGGCAGCAATGTCTCACTCTCATTCACTCACTTTCGCTCGGGGATTCCAGCGACGACGTGCTGTCTCTGCAACAATTTCTCGGCGTAAAGCAGACGGGTTTTTTCGGCTACATCACAAAAAAGACGCTCACGCAGTGGCAACTCTCCCACGGCGTGATCCTTTCCACTGATTCAATCGGTGCCGGCATCGTCGGCCCCAAGACCCGCGCCGTCATGCACTGCCGTGCTGTTACCGCTGCCACCTCCACACCAGAGGCGATTCCCGTAGTTCACGAACAACAGGGAGTGGCAAGCACGACACCAGCGGTCTCGAATGCTCCACTTCCAGGTGGGGGTACTGGTACGCAGGAGCAAACAGTGCCGCAATGCCAACCGTTCGACGTCCCGCGTCCGCCGGATGCGCAGTGCACTATCGGCGTGTGGCAGATAATCAACGACGAAGCCGGATGTCCCGTGCAGTGGGATTGTTCAGATCCCAATTCTATAGAGTAGCGCTAAAAGTTGCCGCGGGATAAGATGTTGTTAGAGATGGTTTGTCACGATGGAGAAGATCATGGACGATCTCGCTGGTTTACCACTTCAGTTGAATGTAATCGGAATTATTCTTCTTTTCCTCTGGGGAACCACACTTATACTCGAAAAGAGGGAGGGATTCGGACTAACGGCGCTCTGGGTCGGTTGCGGACTTATTTTTGCGGGAAACTTCATGGCGGGATTCAGTGCAGGACCCATATTCCAGATGTTTTGTGCAGTCGTTATGCCACTTCTCGGAACCTACGGTTTTTTGGGTGAACGAGGGTATTTTTCCCGAGATCCCATCTCCTAATGAAACATGCAGCGCTCCATGAGGGCGCTCTTTTTTTGGGTGCTACAGTTACTTTAGAAAAGAGGTGAACAATGCCCCTTGATATCAACATGCTTTCGCCGTGGCTCGGCACGCTTTTCCTATTTCTGGTCGTTGTGGCCTTCATCGGCTATCGGCACAAGCAACTCTGGCTGCTCATCACGGTCGGTATCACATTCGCTCTCTCTGCCTATCTCTCAGCAATGCAGCGCGCGATACCGAATCTTTCTCCGTGGGATAAAGATGATTGTCTGTGGTACACGTTCAAGTACGGCATCTTCGCGTGCATCGCGGCGATCCTGGCAAAACGCGTCATGGATGATCCGAAAGAAAAGAAGGGCAAATAAGTAATGAATATCCCCGCACTTGTCGGATCGTATTTCGGCGTGCCGAACGTTGAGGAGACGCTGCCATTGCTTTTTATCCTCTGGTTCCTCTCCGTCGGCATTACTGCGATAGCGACCAATGCGAGACCAATGTGGGCCTTCTGGTCAGGCTTCGTCGGCGTTACGCCGAGCCTTGCCGGGGTCTTTATTATCATCTTCGGCGGGCTTATCCAAGATCAGTCGTACGAGGATCATGCGCTCTGGCTCTTTATGCTGCTGTTGTTCACGATCAATATCTTCGCTGCGCTCGGCATCATGGCCGCGCATCGCAAAGACACGGAAGAACGTGTCTACTAAAAAAGCCGCCTCGCATCCTCGAGGCGGCTTTTAAAATTGTGCGCTCGGCCACCGGCTGCGCGGTATCTTCTTCGCGCTTTTGACGAACGGCAGTTTGCGCAATCGTTTCAACACGATGCGCGGATCGGTTCCGTTCTCCTTCTTCGGGTCGAGTCGCGTGTACATGCCGTCGATCTGTGCCGCGATGATACTTCTCTCATCGAAGCCGCATTTTGTCGCGATCTCTCGCACATCTTCGAGCGCGACATACCGGTGGGTGCGTGTGAACTTGATAAGAACCACGAGCGGCTTACATCGCTTTTTGTGTTTCATCCGCTCCTCCTCCTCCTCCTCACTTCAGAGTATGGCGGAAGAATGAAGAATAGATGAGCGGGTCGTTGTCAGCTTCATGTATGTGCTTTACAGTGGGAAAAGACAGAAGGAGAAGAAAATGGACGCGAGAGTTCAGCATACTGTGTATATCGTCTCGGACGCTTCCGGCGACGGCGCATGGGCACTCGTCTCTCGAATGCTCGAACAGTTTCCTCAAGCATCTGTGGTGGAGGAGCGCTTCAGACACGTGAGTTCATACGAGCAGATCGAGAAGATCATGGAAGCGGCCGCCCATGCTCCTGCCATGGTGTTTTACACGTTCGCCGAGCGAGGCATGGTGGAGAAGGCACGTAGTGACGCTGCGCGCCACGGAGTTTGCGCCAAAGACTTGTTCGACAGTATTACCGATCTGGGAAATTTTCTCGAACAGGTACCGGTCGGAAAACCGGGGCACGATCCGGCGTTCGTGGCGCGCTATCTTGCCGTTGATTTTGTTGCCCGCACGGACGACGGACAAAATCGCGAAGAGCTGTCGAAAGCCGACATGGTGATCACGGGCCTCAGTCGTTCCGGCAAAACTCCGGTGTGCAGGTATTTGGGTCAAGAAGGAATTCGTGCGGCGAATGTGCCGATCGTGCCGAATGATACCGTTATGATCGAGGCGCTCGAACGACTCGATCCCGATCGAATATACGTGCTTGATGTCAGTCCCGACAGGCTCGCGCAGTTGCGCGCGACACGGATAAATCCTCAAGGGATGGCGGGCGGATACGCAGACCGAGAAGAGATAAGAAAAGAGGTCCTATCCCTGATGCGAATTCTCGGGCGGTGGCATAAAATTGACGCCAACAAGAGCAGTGTAGAGGAGATCGCGACAGCGATCCTCGAGGAACATCGGAAGCGGTTTCCCGGAAGTGTTCCTGTTCTTTGA
>CAZHOB010000019.1:0-26020 GCA_964534465.1 uncultured Candidatus Saccharibacteria bacterium | reverse complement strand
CTACGCAGTACGGCGCGCATTCATGTTGTACGTGATTGATGATCGGCCGATGACGCGCCTCACCTTGTACTACTTGCACCACGGTGAGCACTGCAAACATCCAGATGAATATCGGGATATTGTGGATCGTCATCGTCGCTTCCGCTTGAGTTTCAATCTGCCCGAATCTATATCGGCGCGTATCGTTTTGAGGCACGTTTCGAGGTCGCCCTCGATGAGCCGGCCTTCGGCATCCAAGATGCCGCACTGCATCATGAGATTGATAGTGCCTCCAAAATTTTCGATGAGGCAGCCTTCTCTGTCCACGATCTGCTTGCTTTCAATATCGGGTCTGCATGGGTAGGCGAGCACCGTGCGCTTCAAGAGCGGCATGAGTGTGCTCACGTAACCGTACAATATCTTCTCCTGTGCAAAACAGTATCCGAGCTCGAAAGCCGTGCCGTCGTCCATGCACGCTCCGCGAAACGAATCGCAGTTGGCGACGATGATCTGGCACGCATCCATCTGATGGAGGTTGGCGCGGAAAATCCACGTGGCTGCGTCCATGCCGGCATACCGCGGATCAACTTCGGTGTCGAGCGGATGGAGGGGTACAAAGCCGTATTTTCGGCACACTTCGCGCTGCTTTTGTGCGACTTCCTTGGCATTGGGCAGGAAAACTTCCGGACCTGCCAGATAGACGCTTTCGTCCATGGTGGTCTCCTTTTCTTCCGATAATCCTATCACAGAGACACGCTCAGATACTTACATAGCCATTCACGCTGTTTTAACTGCTGTCGGGCCACAATACCGACAGGTTCTTTAAGCGAGGTTTTAACCACTAATTCCATCATTATGAACATTCGAACTATGGCTGCGGCTTTCGGCGCGGGAGCGATGCTCCTTGCCGGCGTCGCGTATGCGCAGAGTACGCCCGTGCTTTGGGTGGGGTTCGCGGTATCGGATACCGTGGCACCCGGTGCGGGTAAAACGATAGCGACCATCGAGCTCAATGGCTTGCATTCGAGCTCTGCCGCGCGAGTCGCATCCGTGCCGGTGAACGCGGTCGGAGTGGCTGCCAACTTTACCAACTGTAGAGTAACGACGACCGCCGACTTGAATACATCGCTGACGAGCGGCACGCATACCGTGCAGTCGCTTGGAACATTGAACACGTTCGTCTTCGACACGCCGGTCGTGATACCCGCCGGAGTAGTCAAGACGTTTGCCGTGCGCTGCGATGTCAGCTCTCTTGCGACGGTGGGCAGCACGCTGATGCTCTCGGTAACGCCGGCGTCAGTAAGTGCCACGGATGATTCGGGTAATCCCATCACTCCTGTGGTGGCGCTCGATCCCTACGGTGCGCCGCGTTCGATGAACGGCACTCTCTCTATTCGCGCGATCGGCACTCCGGGTGCGCCCAATACGGGCAGTACGCCGGGTGCGCCGAATACCGGTGCCGGCGGTGATGCCGCGGCAAATATCGCCATTATTCTCGCATCGGCGCTTGTGGCCTTGATAGGCAGCGACTACCTGCGCCGCAGCAGACGCAGACGCTAACAAAAGTCTGAACGCAAAAAAGAATGCCGGCGAACGCTTCGCGTTCGCCGGCACTGTGTTTCCTAGGTCCCAACTGATATAGTGACTGCAGCATAAAGGGAGCCAACGATGCGAATTTCAAAAAAGAAACTCGCTACATATGAAAAACATACCGGCGTGAGAGTTGAGGTCGTGGATGACCTCAGTGAATTCAATCACGAACGGGAACATCCGGTTGTAATGGTCAAAATGTCCCGGAAAGAGTTTCCGGAACCATGGCGCGGGCTGTACTGCCCCTGTAATCAACAGTGGAAGATCGTAACGCGCAATAAGAAAAGAATCCTCGTACATACCGACGATTTACATGAGTGCGAGGTCAAAAAACGAGTGCGGCAAAAGATCCGAAAAGAGATCCATGACGCTCGCACCGGTTTTTGGGGATCACTTTCGCTCGCGGATGCCATCCTGAATATTTTTCTGCAAAGCAAGGCCGGTAACTATTTCGGAGAAAACCAGGTAGGCATTTTGTATCTCCAAGATATCGCAGAATTGCTGTGCGATCATCCGTTGATCGGAACGGAGGATACATTTTTTGGAACAAAAGAACTACTCTCGGCAATTGATGAACTCACGAAAAGGAAACTGATCGACCTCAACGGCGCCATCTTGATCCCGTACAAAGAGTTCTTTCGCTTTCCTGCACGGATCCATCACACGCTCGCGTTTCTTTTCGAGGCGCCGCTCGGCTGGCCCAATGGGGAAGCAGGGGATTGTTTTCTCTACGATCTCTACAGAAAGATCTCGAAACAAACAGGATGGACGAAGGGCGAGGATGTTTTCGGGGAAGAACATATTCCCGAGTGCTCTGAAGAAGTCGGGAAAAAGTGGCTCAACGCCCTTGATGCCCGGCTCTTGGACGAGACACTGTCCGATGAAAGAAGTGATATAGTCCGTGAACTTACCCTCGATCAGTGGATCGAATGGCTCAAAAAGATAAAGGAAAGTGTAGCTTAGTTTAGTTATTAATGCCCGCAATATCGTGGGCATTCTTTTTGCATTGACAGGTGAACCATAGTTCACTTACAATGGAGTGATGTACGAAAGCTACAAACACCGCATTATTTCCTTCTACAAAAAGCACTCGCGCATGCCGGGGTATCAGGAGATCATGCAGCTCACCGGTTTCCGCTCGAAGAACGCCGTTTTCAAACTCATTGCCAAGCTCGTGGACGATGGCATCGTCGCCAAAGACCCGCGCGGGCGCATAAGTCCGCGCAACATCCGCGAAGGTACGCGATTGCTCGGCTTGGTGGAAGCGGGATTCCCGTCGCCCGCCGAAGAAGAACTACTCGACGTAATGGACTTCGATGAATTTCTCACGCCCAATAAAGAGGCGAGCTACATATTGCGGGTGAAAGGCGATTCGATGATAGATGCCGGCATCATGGGCGGCGATATGGTCATCGTCGAGCGCCGTGCCACCTACAAGCCCGGCCAGATCGTCGTCGCATCCATAGACGGCGAATTCACGATGAAATATCTGCGCAAGAAAGGCGAGAAATATTATCTGGAGCCTGCAAATGCGAAATACAAAGATATTTACCCTGCGGGAAACTTGCGCGTTGAGGCAGTCGTTACTGCGGTGGTAAGGAAATACTAGCTATGGATAAAGATTTCCTGAAATGGCACGCTTTAAAAGCGCAAATCGACGAACAAGGGAAAGGCAAACTGTATCGCGCGCAGGAGGTTTGGTGGTGTTCGCTCGGCTCGAACGTTGGCGTTGAAACCGACGGCAAGCAGGACCTGTTCCAAAGACCGGTTCTTGTATTCCGCAAATTCAATCAGGACATGTTCTGGGGATTACCGATGACCTTAAAGCAAAAAGGAAACAGGCCTTTCTACTTCTCATTTACTTTCCAAGGCAAGCAGCAGGTAATTGTCTTGTCCCAACTCCGCTCGCTAAGTTCGAAGCGGCTTATTCGTCATATGGGAAAACTTTCCGACAATCAGTTTGCTGTCGTAGATGCCGCTTTTGAAAAATTCCTAAAACGAAGCGGACCCCTTGCGGGGTCCTCAGGTGCCTAACGGCAATAATGTATCTATGGTATTCCATGTTCGACCAAAGTCAAGTGCAAATCGAAACCCCGCCGAAGCGGGGTTCCTCGGGGGCCTAGTGGCCATTTGTACTTTCAATTATGGGTTATGACGTGGGGCGTGTCCAGCTCGTTCCCGCGCGCGATTCTGCACATCGACGGCGATTCTTTTTTTGCGGCGTGCGAAGTGGCCAAGGATCCGTCGCTTCGCGGCAAACCGGTCATTACCGGCAAGGAGCGCGGCATCGTATCGGCGTGCACGTACGAAGCCAAGGCGCGCGGCGTTACGAGGGGCATGATACTGAGTGAGGTGAAGAGAGTTTGCCCCGACGCGGTGATACTTCCGTCCGATTACGAGACCTACAGCCTCTTTTCGCAGCGCATGTATTCGATAGTGCGTCGCTATACCCCTACGGTGGAAGAGTATTCAATAGATGAGTGTTTTGCCGACCTCACCGGATTGCGCCGCGTGCATCACATGCCGTACGCTAGAATGGCGGAACATATCAAGCACGACCTCGACCTCGAGCTCGGCATGACATTTTCCATCGGACTCTCTGCGACCAAGGTGCTGGCCAAGATCGGCTCCAAATGGAAAAAGCCTTCGGGGCTCACGGTGATACCGCTCAAGCATGCGCATGAATATCTGCAAAAACTGCCGACGATAAAATTGTGGGGCATTGGCCCGAATACCGCTGCCTACCTCGAGCGCTTCGGCGTGCGCACCGCGCTCGATCTCGCACGCAAGGACGAGGAGTGGGTCAAAAAGACGCTCTCGAAACCGTATCAGGAAATCTGGCGCGAGATAAACGGCGAGGTGGTCTATGACATCGACGTCGAGGGCCGCCACACGTATCAATCGATATCAAAAACGAAGACCTTCACGCCGCCGTCGACTGACCCCAGATTCGTCTATGCGCAGCTCTCCAAAAACGTCGAGAACGCATGCATCAAGGCGCGCCGGTGGGATCTGGTGACGCCGGAAATTTTCTTCTTTCTCAAAACACAGGATTTCAAATACCACGGCTTCGAAGTGAAGCTGCCATATCCGACCTCCATTCCGCAGAACATTTTGCAGGAGATAGAGCGCTATTTCCCGCAGGTATTCGAAAAAGGAAAGCTCTACCGCGCGACCGGCATCGTGCTGACCAAGCTCGCGCAGGACGACAAAGCACAGCTCGACCTTTTTGGCGCAGTACAAAAATCGCAGGGATGGAAAAAGGTATTCGAGAGCGTGGATGAGATAAGCGAAAAATATGGCAAGCACGCAGTATTCCTCGGTTCCAGCTTCAGAGCAATGAAGTTTGCTGCGCACTTAGGTGAGCGTGGCGACGTCGCCAAGCGCGTCGAAATGCGCTTCAAAGGCGAAACAAAGCGCCGCCGGCTCGCCATCCCGATGCTCGGGGAGGTGGGTTGACAACATTCTTTAAATAGAGTATAATGGCGGCAATTCCTGTTCGTATGGACAGGTCGTTCGCTTCGCGAATAAGGGTGTACGACTCCTGCACCAGCAGAGGAGTCATGTTCTTAAGGAGAGGTCGTATGACCCCCAAAACCAGCAAAATCACCCGCGGCCCCAGTGCTTTCGACATGGTCGCGAACCTGTTTCGGCCCAGCGAATGTCCGACCCTGTGCTTCCAGATCGGCTGTGAGCCGGATGGTAGGACAGCGGTAAGTATTGAGTGTGCTCGCCGCGTGGACGCCGAAGGTAATGAATGGGAATTGGAGCTCTACGTCCCGTTCACGGCAGGTTATCGGCTCAGAGTGCACTACAACACTCACACGCGACAGGGAGAGGTGTTGGAATACACTTTAGACACGACCCAGGATCCCCGCTATGAGGTGAGTGACCGCGAAATGCACAGAGCGTTCGACGCCCGTCGCTGAAGCAAACGACTACGAGACGGATCGACATGAGACCCCGAGATAACTTCAACGGGTCTCTTTCTATTTCTACACGTTTATTCAAAGGCGAGACAAAGCGCCGCCGGCTCGCTATTCCGATGCTGGGGGAAGTTACCTAAAAGTAAGAGCCCTCCGAAGAGGGCCCCCGATCATCGCCGATGAGGATTGAGCCACAGGTATTTGCCCACAGGATTTTCGTTGTCCCATGCGCGCGCACGAGCCTCACGCTCGGCAATAACGCCGACGTAATGTGCCTCTGCTGTCTGCTGTTCGAGAAGTTTGTTTTGTTGGCGAAGCAGATCGTTACGCTCCTCGAGCAGCTGCTCAGTTGTCTTTTCGGTCATTAGAATATCCCTCTGGTTGCGTCTGTCTCAACCGTACTAAGGGAAAGTTGAAAAGTCAAAAGGTCGATATTACGGATGCAGGTAGGCAAACGCGGCTCCGAGGTCGTACGGCCACAGCACGATAGCGAGCACGCCTTGCCAGAAAGTGAGATGGAGAAATCCTACCGTGAAAAGCCATCCCATGAGCCAGATACCAAAGCCAAACGTATGATTTTCTATCTTGATTTTTTCCATACTAAATAGTTATCGCCACGCTTTGATAATGTTCCATTTAATACTGATAATTGCGCCGAGCGTTACGAGGAAGAAGAAGCACTTGATGAGCCATCCGAGGAAGGGAATGAATCCGAGCAGATAGTAGACGACAATGCCGAGCAATATGGTTTTCCAATCCACTGCGTACTCGCCGTGCTTCCAGAGTCTCTGCACGATGGAGCCCGCGATTATTGGCGCGGCGATGGATGCGAAGATGAGCAGCGCGATGTACGCGAGTAATCCCATGAATCCGAAAGGAAGCCCGAAGAGCGTCACGATGAGAATGACCGAAAGCACCGGCGCGACGATAGCGAAAACGACACCGATGCCGAGCTCGGGGAGCATGGAGGCGTTGGCAAGCATGACGAGCTCTCGCGTGAAGCGCGGGAAGATGAGTGCGAGCGCGTACGCGCCGATGAGAAGCATGACCAATCGCGCTAAAAGCCAGAAGGAGAAGAACGCAGTCGCGATAGCTGCTTTGTTCATCGAACTTGTTGATTGCGTGAAAGTGGTCGCGCCCGTGACCTTCGCGCCACCCTCGAGCGTAGCGACTTCTTGAGCGGTGTATGTGAGGTTGCCTGAGATAACAGCTTTTGGCCCGAGCGTGAGTTTGCCGCCATGCATTTCTACGTTGCCGTGGATGGGTGCGTTGATGGTGACATTGCCACCGGCCACTTTGAGATCGCCGGCGATGGGCGCGTCGATACGTACCGAGCCGCCTGCTATAGCCACGTCGCCGCCCACTCCGGTGCCGCCGAGCGAGATATTTCCGCCGGCCGCGAGCACGTCACCTTTTACCGCGCCTTGGACAACGACATTGCCGCCCGCGACGCGCAGGTCGCCGCCGATTGAACTGATGATCGTGGGGGAGCCGCCTGCAGCGAGCACATCTTGTGCGACCGGCCCGCTCACGACTATCGTACCGCCCGCGACAACGAGGTCGCCCTGCACTGTGCCCGCGCTCTGCACCGAGCCGCCGGCCATGTAGAGATTGCCGCTGACCATTTCTGTAGCTGTAAACGAAGGTGCCTTATCTGCCCGGAACTCCGCAGCGAACACGGCGAATGGAATAAGCAAACCGAGCAGTAATCCTCCAATAACCCCTTTATTCATGAAGATTTTCATATGCGGGAACTATACGCCTACGCTCAAAAGCCGCAATGAAGCAAAAAGAAATGCGGCCCCTCGACAGGCTCGGGGCCGCATACATTACAGAATGACGAATTCTTTGTCGAAGCTCGTAATGTTCTCGGCACCATTCTCGGTGATGATGACGACATCTTCGATGCGCACACCGCCCATGCCCGGATAGTAGAGTCCCGGCTCTATCGTGACTACCGTGCCCGGCTCAAGCTCCTTCTCATACAGATTGGGCGATTCGTGAAGTTCCAATCCGAGCGAATGGCCGAGCCCGTGCGAGAACCCTTTCTCGGGTCCCGTCTCAGGAAAGCCAAGAGCCGCAAAAAGTTCGCACGCTTCTTTGTATGCGTCTTTGCCGCGAGAACCCGCGACGAGTTTTCTGATGGCCGATTCCTGCACATCACGCACTGCGTCGTACATGCGCTGCATCTGCGGTGTGGGATATCCTTTGCAAAATGTGCGCGTCATGTCGGCAAATTGGCCACTTCGATCATCGCGGGGATAGATATCCACAATGATGAAGGAGTGCGGCCTTATTGGCCCGCTCCCTTCGTCATGTGAATATGCCGTCTGCTCTCCCGAAGAGATGATCATGCGGGCGGGGGAGGATAGCCCTTCACGAAGCAGCTCCACGCCGGCTTCGAATTTAAGTAGCTCACTCGTGAGTACTCTTTGGCGCCAGAGCACCTGCTCGCCTTCGATACGGCTCTCGCGCAATATCTCGCGGACGCGCTTGAATGCTTTTTCCGTTGACTTCTGCGCTTTTTTCATGAGCTCGAGTTCGCGCGGTGTTTTCTTTTGGCGTTCGGCCGCAAAGTCGACAATGGTAACCGTCCTCCACGTCTCTTCGAGTATTCGTGCCCACGCAACGGGCAATGAACCCGACACCTCGACGTGGCCGACCTTCAGTTCGAGCAAGATCTCAAGCAGCATTTTTTGATCGCGCGTATAGGGCGATCCCGTATCTTTATCCGCGCGTTCGCGATACGGTTCAAGGCGCTCGACTTGTATCGGTCGATTCATCGCCTCAAGTGCTTTCTTCTGCACATCGTATTCGCGCGCGTCGAAATACACGAGCTCCGTGCCGTCCTCCTTTTTGATATAGAAGAATGGATCGGAGGCGTACAATCCGGTGCGATGCCGTATCTCGGGACCGTTGTCGATGAGGAGTTGTACCTTGATCATGATTTACCTCTCTGTGCGGCCTTCACCCTAGCTGATGCTCGTTTCGTGTCAAGGATGAATCGCCACGGTTTTTTGGCCCATTGCCCGGCGTAACCCACCCCTATACGCGGCGTGCGCTTGATCAACTTTTGCGGAACAGTGATACCTCGCTCTTCGATCCAAAGGCCCGCCGCCCTCGACAACTTTTTAGCATTCAGCATCTTGTCGATGCCGAGTGCCTTGGTGAGCCTCGCCGGACCGGTGATTGCTTCGACGCCGCGTATCAGCACCGCCGCCGGATATTCTTTCTCTCGGCACACCACGTTGAGCATCCAGTGCATGCCATAGGTGAAGTACACATATATAGTAGAAGGCTCCTCGAACATCGGCGCGTTCCTTTTGGTCATTCCATTGCGCGCATGGCAGGCGAGGTCTTTCTCGCCGTCGTACGCTTCTGTCTCGACTATCATGTGCGCGACCGCCGCGCCATCCATTGTGCGAATGAGAAATTTACCAATGAGTTCCCGCGCCACGATGAGCGGCGGTCGGTCGAAAAATTCCGGTCCAAGGACTTTGTTCATGCGGGCACGATAACATACCGAACAGTGATGCTACCATTATTATATGATCGAATGGGCAACGATAGGAGTAGGGCTTTTTTCCGGCGTCATCGCATCGGTCTCGGGCGTCGGTATCGGCGGGTTCATGACGCCCGTCTTCGCGATAGTGATGGGCACGGGCATCGCGATCGGTGCGGTATCCGTCGTGCACTTTTTCGGCACGATATTGCGATTCCTCATGTGGTGGAAGCATATTCGGTGGAAAATTCTACTTACATTCGGGCTCTTGAGCGCCGCGGGCGGCGTCATCGGCGCTATCTATCACAATTCGCTCGGCAACGACATCCTCACCGCCACCTTCGGCGTACTTCTCATATTCGCAGGCGCTCTCGGCATATTTACGGAGGATTTTAAATTGAAGATACCTATCGGCGTCGGTTTTATCGTCGGCGCATTTTCCGGATTTTTTGGCGGTTTGGTCGGCAATCAGGGTTCGCTGCGCTCGGCAGCATTGCTTGGTTTCGATATCAACAAAAAAGAATTCATTGCGACCGCGACAGGTGTCGCTCTCATGGTGGACCTCGCGCGCGTGCCCACATATATCTCCGCAGATGGCGCGAAGATATTCGCGCAATGGCCACTCATCACCGTCGGCTCGGTGAGTGTGCTCATCGGCACACTCTTGGGCGGATGGGTGCTCGAAAAAATCCCTGAATATCTCTTTACGCACATCGTCTCCGCGCTGCTCTTTGCCGTCGGTGTCGCCGTGATAGTCAATCTTTGGATACCGATATACACCGGCTGAGCTGCGGACACACGCGATAGTAAAGCGGCCCGCAATGAAATTGCGGGCCGCTTTCAGTGTGCTCTATTGACAAAAATTCAATTTGTTATACATTGCAGTCAGTAACTTTCATAGAGAGGGCGTAGATGTCTGCTGAAGTCGCTGTAGTCAAGGATCTTGGCAATTACTGGGGAATGGAAGCCGAGAATAGGTTCTACAACGTCTGCCAAAAAGCTTTGCGGCAGAAGTTGTTTCCCGAGTGGATCGTCGGGGTACGCCGCGGTACCGCGGAAGACGACAAGAGAGGCGTCGATATGTGGATAGACACGATCGACACGGCGGCCATTCGCGTGAATGTGAAGCGCCAACGCAGTACGGCGCGCAAGGCCAACGGTCTTCTGAAAAAGAAGCCCGTGTGGCAGGCGGAGCAGCGTGCAGATATCGTCAATATCTGGGTGCCGCCCACCGACAAGGACAAAGCCATAATCGAACGGACGATCGAACGCGCGACCCCGGCATACGAAAAGCTGTTGGGACCAAGGCAGAAACGTGTCATTCAGGACTCCTCACAGCTCCCCGATATGGCGATGATGCGTTACGCGCGCTGATCCAAGAACCCTCACGGCTACCGTGGGGGTTTTTCTATTGGAAATCGGGGGAATGCGCTATGAATGTGCTGTGCTCGCCGGAGGGAAGCGTAAGCGAAATACTATAGGCGTGCAGGGCGACGCGGTGGAGCCCGAGCAGCTGCGGCTTGTCGGGAGCGTAGAGATGGTCGGACACTACTGGGTGTCCAATAGAAGCAAGATGAACGCGCAGCTGGTGCGTACGGCCGGTCTTTGGACGAAGCTCCAATAGCGAAACAGGTAATGGGTCAACTTCTTTATCACTACCCCACAAACGCAACTTAGTTGCATTAGTGGAAAGTACCCTCCATTCCGTAATTGCGGCTCGTTTGTCGTCCGAAGTCGTCGGCCGCGCGTACCATCGCTTCGGCCGTTCGTTTGAACGCACTATCTCGGCGACAATAGTCCCGGCGTCCTTTTCCATGTGTCCATACACATACGCGCGATAGATTTTTTCTACTCGCCGCTCCCGAAATTCATTTTTTAGATATGCGTACACTTCATCGTTCTTGGCGATGAGCACGACGCCGCTCGTCGTCCTATCCAACCGATGTACTATCCCGCTGAGCGGCACGCTTTCTCCTTGTGGCGATACCCACGCCTCACCTACGCCGCGCAAAGCAGGGAACTCGCGCGCAACCCACTGTGCGAGAGAATCCTCCACCGTCCGTCCGTCACTGTGCACTATCAGGCCCGCCGGTTTATTCACGACCAAAATGTCATCATTTTCGAAAAGAATGGTCGGAGTCACGTTGAGAGATTTTTCAGCCCTTCGTTGTAACGCGCGAGGAATTTTTCGTATAACAGAGGCGAAGCGTTTTTGCACGCATCGGCTATCCGCCTCGCTCCCTCAAGATAGATGAATCTTCCGTCCGGCACACCGAGCTCAAATACGAAAAGACCGACCACGCGCACGTTGGCTGTTTGATCGGCAAGCTTTATGCGCTGTACCGAGCCGCTCTCGTGCGCCACCCGCTCCGCCTGCGCCGCCTTTCTTTCTTTCAGAGTCAGCTTCGTGAACTCCGGAGGGTCGGTGAGCCCATCGACCATCGCGGCGATTTGTTCGCCAAATTCACGCCGAATGTCCTCAATAGTAGTAGTCGTATCCTCTACGGTGTCGTGCAACCAAGCAGCGGCTACCTCCTCCTCGCTCCCGCCAGCTGTCGCAACGAGTTCCGCAACCTCGGTTACATGTTCTTCCAAAGTTATCCGTTGCGAACTGCTCCGCACCTGCCCCTCATGCGCCGCAATAGCGAACGCCTTTGCTTTTTCTATAAGGGGAGACGGTTCGGTCATAAGTGCAGCTAGTCGCGTGTCCACAAAGGAATAAGGCTGCCGCCGGTAATGATCCAGCCGAGTTCGGCCGAGAGGCAAATGGGCGGCGGCCCGTCATTCCGGGGATCGGCGCATGAATAGTGGATCACTGATCCGACGTAGCGGATGCCCAAAAAACACGCTACGACGATGATGATGCCCCCGATCATTTTTAGATACCGCTCCATAGGCTCATTTTTTATCTGCCGAGGATAGTGAGGGAAATGAATGTGCGTGCACATTCATTCCGAACGACGCAGGCTGCAAAGGTTTACCTTTCATATTCAATAATGTCCCCCGGCTGGCAATCGAGCGCTTTGCAGATGGCCTCCAAGGTCGAAAATCGGATGGCTCGTGCCTTTCCATTTTTCAAAATGGAAACGTTGGCCATGGTGATGCCGACTTTCTCGGTGAGCTCTGTGACGCTCATTTTCCGCTTCGCCAGCATCACATCTATGTTGATGTTGATGCTCATACGGTCAGGTCGTACTCGGATCTGATGTCGATGGCACTTTGCAGGAGCTTCTCAAGCACTGCCGCAAAGACACTGACGACCAGTGGTGCAAAGATCAAGACCAGCGCGATCAAGGGGACACCCGGCGCGTCGTCTTTATCCGCCACGTAAATAAAGTATGGCATCGCCGCGCCGTAGATTACGCTGATACTGAAGGCACAATTTTTAATATTTTTTATCGCCCTCACCGACTTTTCCGAAAAGGCGGTGTTGGTGTCGATATAGCTCAGGAGAAGTAGGCCCTGTTGGAGCGCATAGAAAAAAGGTACGGCCGCAACGAGTGCAATGAGCAAAATAGGGAGAGCCATTCCCGCATTTCCGGAGATGCTCACCCCCAAAAAGATCACGCACAGTCCGAGCACTGCGACTCCGAACGAATAGATCACCGCTTTCAAGAGAAAAGTTGAGCTGTGCGTCATATTATTTCTGAAGCAGCGACTGCGTGCTTTTGACTATGACGATGATGCTCAAAGTGCCCGTCAAATACTGCGGAAGCGTAATGATCTCCCCTGCCTTGAAGAAATCGTGGAAGAAGAAAAAATCAACTGCTAAAAAACCAACAATAAGCACTCCATCAAGTATTTTATTCATACCCACAGCCTATACTGTGATTTATCGTTAGTCAATATATGTTTATCGTTATCTGTGAATACAGTCGGCTCAACAAGGATGTTACACTAATTCTAGGCAGAACCAGAAAGGGAACAATCCAATGGATTTGCAGCTCGATCATTTGGTACCCGAGGCATACCGTATCACTCATGCGAGCGGTATCGTGCCCGGTGAACAGGTGCGATTCTTCGATGAGAGATCGCAGCAACCGAGTGTTGTGTATAGCGCGGATTACTACGCATCGGACATCAATGGCGACGATGTGACTATTGTCCACTACAGCGTATACAGCAAAAGTCAGATCGAGATTACGGTAAAGGCGCGCAACCTCTTTGCGACCTCGCCCTTGCTCGAGCTTTACAACGGAGTTGCGGCGGATATGAGCATCGCGCTCCGGAAGAGTAATATCGAGATTCGCGCTCGCGGCTTGGACCCTGATTTCGTTCTCGAGCAGCAGTTGAATGCTCTGGCGAGAGGGTGCGCACTTCTGCAAAAAAACGGACGTTTTACGGTCGAGCGCATTTTTGTTTGCCTCGCAGTGGCAGAGATAGTGGCGCAGTTTCGCTGCGGTTTTTGCTCTCTTGCGGCGATCAAATCGTATCTCGAGCTTCTGAAGCAGTGCGCGATAGGGCGCGGCATCATCACTGTCGATGAGAACGACTTCGTCACGCTCACGGATGCGGGAGTTGAGCGCTCAAAAATCGCACTCCCTCCGCAGATCGAACAGTACCTTTGAGATTAAGCCCCGGCATGCCGGGGCTTCTTTTTCGTGTTGTTGTGCCCGCAATGCGTGACGCACCCAATTTTGAATGTCAAAAAATAGATATCGTTCATGTGGACAGGAGGTCGGAGTGTTAAGATACTCTTATGAGAAAAATCGTTGTCTTTATGATGATAAGCCTCGATGGGGTGATGCAGGCACCCGGTGGGCCAAAAGAGGATACCTCCGGCGGATTTCAGTATGGCGGTTGGACCGTCCCGTATTCCGATGAATCTTTCGGCAAAATAATCAACGATGAATTGAGAGTGCCCTTTGATCTGCTGCTCGGTAAGACCACCTACGATATATGGAACGCGTATTGGCCTACGCAAAGAGGCCCGATAGCCGATCCGTTTAATAGAGCAAAAAAATACGTCGTGTCAGATGTGCCGGCAACCCTCCCATGGGAAGGCTCGGTTCTTATACATGATGATGTGGAGACCAAGCTCAAAGCTTTGAAAAATGGCGATGGCCCGGTGCTTCATGTGTGGGGGAGCAGCGTGCTTATCCAAACACTCCTCAAGAACGACATGGTAGATGAGCTGCGCCTTAGAATATTCCCTCTTACGCTTGGTAGTGGAAAGCGTTTATTTGGAGACGGCACCATCCCTGCGGCATTTCAGCTGACGGATTCTCAAGCTTTGCCAAGCGGCGTCATTTTGGCCAATTATACGAGAGCCGGCGAGGTCAAAACAGGTCAGTTTGATGCGTAGGTTCCCAAAAAACATCGCTCACGATGTATCACCGAGTTGCTCGGCCAGTCCGATGATGATGCCCTCGGGGCCGCGCATGAAACAGAGCCGATAGACATTTTCGTACTGCGCTATCTCACCGACGAGTGTGGCGCCCTTCTTCAGCAGGCGTGACACCATCTCGTCGATATTCTCGACAGCGAACATGATGCGGCGTATGCCGAGCGTATTGGTCGGCGCGCTTGCCGGCACGGCTCTTACCGCTGCCGGCGTGTGGAACTTCGTCAGCTCCACCTTGCCGTGGCCATCTTGGGTCCGCATCAGAGCGATGTCGGCACGGACGCCCTCGAGCCCGATGACGCGGCCCACCCAAGGCCCCTCGACCGTCGTCTGCCCCTCGAGCTCCATACCGAGCTCTGCGAAAAAAGCTTTCCCAGCCTCGAGGTCGTCGACAACAATAAGAACGTTGTCCATCCGTAGCAATTTACTTTTTTCAGCCATATGGCGGAGAGGGAGAGATTCGAACTCTCGGTGGGTTGCCCCACGCCGGTTTTCGAAACCGGTGCTTTAGACCACTCAGCCACCTCTCCATGATTCGCTAAAGCGAAATCTATATAGGATGGAGGCTTCGCCCAAAGGGCTCCCTAAAGCCTGCTCGGCACCTGCCTCGCACCGGCTTTTCCCGCAAGCGGGATCGGATGAAATGTGACGCAGGTCACATTTCATAGCCACCTCTCCAATCTGAGTAAATTATCACACTTTATAAGCATTAGAAAATGCGTTATATTCTACGGCAAGGCCCTCTGGGCCTCGATTAGTAGGCCCTATCGTCTAGTGGTCAGGACAGCGCCTTTTCAAGGCGTTAACCCGGGTCCGATTCCCGGTAGGGTCACAGGTGTAGTACCATTGCTTTCATGCGGGAGAGAATACGGGATCATGCTGAAGCACGGCAAGGCATCGATGCGGGAGAAATTGTCGAAAAATTACAGGTCGATGATGGTTGCAAAATGGATGTTTTGCTCGTCCTCGCCAACAAAAAGATCGCAGTTGAAGTAGACGTGATGAGCGAATATACCCCTCACACCGAAAACCAAGCAGCGACGCTGGATGACGAGATCGCTCGAACGGAAGCGGCCCTCCGGAAGTTGGGCCTGCACATACACCATGGAAATAGGGAGCGATTTGATCGAGAGGGCGGTCATGTCGACATGCAAAGGTTTTATGTGAGCAAAAGCGCAAAAGAGGCGCAAAACCTTTCCGTCGCTTTTGAAGGCGATGAACGACAGTATGCAAAGGAGCTTGGGCGCACGTTCGGATTTCCTGCAACGGCGGTTGCGGCATACGACAAAGTGCTGCACGAGGGACTGGACTCAAGAAAAAAGTATTATGTGGAAGAAGACGAGCTTCCTGTTGATCTGCGGGAGCAGCCCTTTATGGCGTTCGCTCAGTTCAAGTTATCGAAGGAGCATTGGCAGGAAGAACTCGATACGGCGCGCACATGGTCGACAGAGGTACAACGAGCCGACCCCGCGCTCTATGAGCGCATGGTTCGCGATCATCAGGACCTTCTGAAGCTGCAGCCAATCCGAACGTTCGTAGTTGAGACGCTTGATACTATTGATGGTCAAGAAGGAAGCTTGGCGCAAAAAAAGGATAGATACGACGAACTGATAGTGGAGATCGAGCGGCGGATATCAAACCTTCCCGATGCCGTTTCGGCTCATGCAAAAGAAGAGCTTCGCACGAATATTGCACGTGGCCGGGAGCAAATAACAAGGATCATAGACGGCGCAATGAACGAGCCATCGATGACTGAAGAATATCGGCGTAGGATACGTCATTCGTTTTTTCGAATGCTGTAAAAACATATCAAGGCGACGCCTTGATATGACCTGCAGGCGTTAACCCAAGGTCCGATTCCCGGTAGGGTCACAGGTCCATAAGAAAACACGCATCAAAAAGCCGACCCAAGGTCGGCTTTTTGAAACTAGGATATCTGCTTACCTAGAATGAGAAATCATGGATCAAGCGAACACTTTCGACGGTCATTGAGCCGAGGCCGAACGCCGCTGCTCCCACCGCCGAGCCGGTACCCGCGTTGACGGTCGCGTTGGAATTGACCGCGACCTGCACCTCGACGTTGTACACCCCCTGACCCACGTTGGGGAAGACGAAGTTGAACGAATGCGCGCTCGCTGTCTTGAGGATGAGCTGCACAGTCGAATCGAAGTCGCATGTGCCTGTGGAAGAGGCCACCGTAACGACACAAGTGCTCAGTGTCTGGCTGAGCGTCTGTATGCGCGAGTCAAGTGTGACGCCGAATTCCGTACCGGCCTGATGGCATCCAAGGATATCGTTGGTGCATACGGCCACAGGATCGGCGATCTGGACGATCTTGCCAGTTGAGGGATCTCTGAGTACTGCGCGCATATAGACACCGCCTTCACCCGTTGCCGTGGAAGTGTTACCGCCCGTCCTGGTCTTGACGGTTGTATTGGTATACAAACCGGTAACGAGAGACGGCGAGACGAAGAGCGACTGGCTATTGGATAGTTTCATCGGGCTCGCCATGATCGTGACGAAGTTGTCGGGAGCGACCGGTACGCTCGCTCCGCTAAAGACGTCGTGACAAGTCATGGGCGCCGTATCCATGTTGGTCGCATTAGATACGGTGCAACCGACCGCGGTGTTGATGGCAGCCGTGGCTTTGGAGCTCGCCAGATTCGTCCAATCAGTGGTGGCGGTGGCGGCGGCCTGCGCTCGCGAAGCACTCGCGATAGAGGCTCGCGTGCTGAAGAGCACGGTCGATGAGATCGACGCCACAGCTACGGCAGCAAGCGCTACCACGAAAAACACATTATTGTTTTGTAAATTCATGAATATATAAAATACTTATAATGCCCTAAATGATACACCCATATCGCGACCGATTTTGACTACCTGTGAATTAGTATTGTCGAGATTCGCGTCCAACTCTCATTGATACGGCGTGGGCATTTCTATACAGGCGAGGCCTGTATAGAAAAGAGACGAATTGGATCAGGTATCGAAGAAGTCGAGTTGTTTCTCTTCAGGGTGGCGGAGGCGCAGGACGATCTGGGAATTGCGCTTTTCGATGGCGAGTTTGGGGATGGGAAGCGATGGTCGCTGGGGCGGCGGCATTCTGTATATCGAAGCGGCGCTTGCATATATAAAAAAGTGCCGCCTTTTGGGCGGCACGTGAGCTTAGGCTCTTTTTCGTTGCTCCCATTCCTCGTTCCACTTTTTCGCGACCGCCAGATTGCTTTGGATCAGTAGTGCTACCTGTGCAGCGGCGGATCCGTAGTACGCCATCTCTTCCAGCGATTTCTCGTCGTAGATGCGATATTCGTGACGGACGTAATCCGCTGCTCGTCCTTGGAGCATAGGAATGATCCGATCGTCGTGATTATGATGCTGTATAAGCTTCACTACCTCGAAGACCGAACCTATGTCGTAGAGGACTTTCGCGAGCGTCACCCGACCATTCATGCGGATCTGCTCTAAATCCTTTTTGTACTGCTCGCGTGGCGTGCCCTGATCGACGGGGTAGACCGTACAATCACGCACGTCCCACATTTCTTTTGCAAACTTGCGAGCGAAGGATTCGGCGGCCTTTCTGTGGTGGGCATTGTCGAACTCGATGAGATTGCCGGATCTCCCGCAGAAGGTCATGAACGATCTGACGAGTTCCACGTCCCCCTCATCGAATTGCCACTTCCTCTCGAGCCACTCGTGTGCCCACTTATCGAACACCCGGCCGCAAAGAACATTCCATGCCTTTTTGGAGATATGTCCCCAAAGATCGATCGGCCTGTATTTTCTGGGCGAGAGATGAGTGTGCGCCTCGATGGCCGGATCGTCGCGATAACCACCGTGGTAGACCGGTTCGCAAATCTCGTCCCAGGGATACCAATGGGCGTGATTGTCGGCTATCGAAAGATAGAAGCGGACCTTGGTCCGCATATCTTCTTGGCAATCGATGCCCCAATGCAACAGATTGATCAGTACCTCCACGTCGGTCTCTTTTTCGAATCGCTCGAGAAACCGCGACCACGTACCTATACCCGTAACTTTCTTCCCCAAGAGGGGATGTGCTGACGTCTGCATTTCATTCTCCTCGTTCAAGCCCAGTCATTTAGGGCTAAGAATAAATTACAACACATAAAAGCGTGTGTCAATATCGGTTCCGACTGAATTTTGCACGCTAGATGTATCTTCTTTCTATCTATCGAAGAAATCGAGTTGTTTCTCTTCAGGGTGGCGAAGGCGCAGGACGATCTCAGAGTTGCGTTTTTCTACCGCCACCATTGCCATTTGGGGCACCGGTATGGCGTCGGTCGGATCAGGCGTCTGCGAACGTACGTTCTTTTTCATGTCCCGTATCGTTCGGCGCAATTGTAGGAAAAGCAAGAGTGTGAGCGCAAAATTCCAGAAGATCCAAAATTGGACCGACCAGTACTTAAATTGAAAGAGATGTAGGTCGCCGGTGCGCACTGCGAGGAGGATGAGCAAAGTGTAAAAAGCGATATAGGCCGTTACGATAGCCGTCGTCTGCCGGAATGCGGGCGAGATCTTTGTGTGCTTGGCGCCCGTGGCCACCCAGCCGACTGAAATATTGAAGAGTACGCTCAAAATCGCATGCGTGTTGACGTAGGCTTTGAATACCTGTGCTACAAAATGGCTTGGATAGAGCCGTGAGAGCGGGAAAAAGGCGACGCAAAGGATAGAAAAAATAATGTACGGATAAAAGAGAGAAGCGCCAGCAAAACTGATATAGTCGTTGTACAAAAAGAGTGTCCAAAAAAGCTGCAGAGAAAAGAGAATGAAAAATGGAAATTGCATGTTGTACATGAATCCGGTGAGATAGCAGAATTTTACGCGCCATGGCAGCTTGGCTCTCCAAAATTTGGCATCGAAGATCATGACGACGTTGCCGAGGCACCATCGGTGCTGTTGGTGAAAAAATGAGTACGGTTCTTCGGGGCACATGCCCACGGAAAGAATTATCGGCAGATAGCGCACCACGTATCCGGCGCTCGTGATGCCGAATCCCGTATGTGCATCTTCGCTGTGGCCCATCTGTACGAAGCCGCCGATCGAAGCGAGTGCCGAGCGACGGTACATCGCGCAGGTGCCGCAGCAGTGCGCTCCACCAAGACGATCGCGCGCCACCTGTATCACGCGGTAAAAAACTTCCTGCGAACGCGCCGCGTTGTACGCGAGGGGCGAGCTGCGGTGTATCTCCGGCGTTGTCTCGAAATATTGCGGCGTCTGCACGATACCGACTTTAGGATCATCCATGTAGGGGAGTACCTCGATAATAAAATTTGGGTGCGGTGCGAAATCCGCGTCGAGGATAACGATGAAATCGCCGCTCGTGCGCTCAAAAGTGTATTTCATATTGCCGGCCTTCTTCATTTCGCCTTTGTTGGGTCGCTCTATGAATGTAAAACCAAATGATTCGGCAAGCGCTCTGTGTTCATCGCAGTGCTCCTTCGAATCATCGAGGACGTAGATCTTTTTGTTGGCATAGATGAGAGCGGCCACGTGCTGCCACGTATTGCGCAAAATTGCCGTGTCTTCTCCGCAGATAGGCAAGAAAATATCGACGGATGGTTCTTCACCGCGCGCCCAGAATGATCTGAGCAATGCAAAATGCACATCGAGATCGAGTTGCCTATAAAAAAGATTGAGGATAAAGCTCGAGAGGTTATATATAGAAAAAATGATGACCAGCGGTATCACGAAATACGTGAAAAATGGATCGATCCCGAATTCGCCGCTGTAGGCGTACATGGCGAGGAGCCATGCGGCGATACCCCCCGCATAGAGAAGTCTTACCGTGCTCGTCCGGGTTTTTTGTACATAAAGGTATTTATTGAGTTTTGATGGGTTCATATGAGTGATCGACTGCACACAGAGAAGGCACCGCCTTCGTCCCTCTCTGTGTGCATAACGACTTAATGTGTGTCTTCCGCGTGATGACCGTGGCCGTGAACGACACGGTCGAAAAAGTTCGACAGCCGATGGTCCCATCCCACCGCGAGGCCGGGTCGGCACCACGGTATCGTGATGCTTCCGCCAAAGGGTAAGTGGAACGTCTTCGTCGTGCAGACCACGTCGCCCGTAAAACCGGGCGGTAAGCTTGGGCCTCCGCCGTACGCGGATGCATATGGAGCAAATGCACCAAGAGCAAGTACGCTACCTGCGATAAGTGTTGCGATTTTTTTCATACAACAAATGTTCGATGTTGGTAATTCGACCTACCGGCCGACCCCGTATGTGCGAGCGCACTTTGACTCCGCACATGCCTGTATGAATTGCAGACGGTGCACGATGAATTTCATTACTGAATTGCGTTTCGGCTGTGGATAACTTTTCGATTTTTTATAAGCGTTCGGATACGGTGTTTGGCCCGTGCTCATGGCAGCGGTGGAAAATGCGCTGGTCACAGCAGGCAAATTCGGCGCGGGAGTATCCGTCACATCGACATCGAGGTAAACTAGCTGTATGTACCCGATGTTGAGGCGACCGATCGCGTGGATACCGATCGCACTGTCGCTACTCGTGGTCGTGTTCTGGGTCGCGGGTCTTTCGATGAACGGAGCGCCGGCGCGAGAAGTGGACGAGGGCTCTGCCGCGCACCTTTTTCAGCTCTGGCTGGCCTCGGAAGTAGTGCTGGTCGCCTTTTTTGCATTCAAATGGCTGCCGCGGGAGCCACGGGCAACCATGCTCGTGCTCGTGCTCCAGATCGCTCTTGTTATTGCAGGATGTTTTCCTGTGTACTTTTTCCACCTCTAACAGCTTTTACAGGGAAAATCTAAAGAGCTGTTCGGCAAAGTTGAGCAGACCGGGGGTGAGATTGAAGATGACGGGGAACGCGAAGAGCACGAGCGCGAGCGGTGTTGAGAAGAAGGCAAAGAAGATGCCGCCCGCGGTGAATATCGGCGTTACGAGCGAGCGTACACGTGCTTGATTGAGCAGGCGTTTTTCCACATGGCTTGTGTCGATCTCATCTGAATAGATCGCGTAATGCAGCACCGATGTGGCCACAAGTCCGATGGCGAAAACGTTGATACCGTAGATAACGACTGCGGCGGTCAGGTCATCGTATTGCCCCAGTAATCGCGTAGAGAAGGGGATAAAAGCGAGTAGTGATAAATAGAGCATGTTGAGCAGCACGAGCTTGCGATTCACTTCTTTGGTAAATGAGCTGTAGAAGAAATTGTGCGATATCCAGAACATCGCGAGCACTGCGAAGCTCGTGAAATAGCTGGCAAAGACGGGCAGTAGTTTTCCGAGCGATTGGATAAGCGACGCATCGGTCGGCGTGCCGTCGAGCAGCGGCACGGATATATTGAATACGAGGAGCGTCATCACGATAGAGAAGACGCCGTCGCTCAGTGCCTCTAGTCGGTCTTTGTCCATGGCCCGCATTGTACTACAGTGTAAGGTTGCTATCGTGAATACACTCGCTTTTCATGCTGAGGTAGGTATACTGCGGCCCATATGAAAATGAATCCTGTAGTGCATTTCGAGATGCCTGCCGAAGATCGGCAGCGCATGGTGGATTTTTACTCGAAGGCGTTCGGCTGGAAGACGCAGATGATGGGAGCGCAGATGGGTGAGTACGTGGTCGTCACGACGACTGAATCCGATGAGAAGTCCGGCCGGCCGAAAACGCCCGGCAGTATCAATGGTGGTTTTTACAAAAAGGGGAGTGAGCCTTCGCAGCAATACCCGAGTGTCGTCATTGCCGTCGAAGATCTCGACGCGAGTATCAAGATTGTGAAAGACGCAGGAGGTAAGGTGGAAAAAGAACCGGTGGAAATTCCCGGCATTGGTCGCTATGTGAATTTTACCGACACTGAAGGCAATTACGTCAGCATGTTGCAACCGAAAGGAATGTAACGAACTAAAGGTGCGAGGGCTTGATTTGTTGCATAACGATTGCATATCGTCTCGCGAGCATTTCAATACTTTTTCAAAAAGGTGTCGAGTGTCTGGACAGGGGAGGGCAAAATACACACGATACTTTTTTTGAGCGGAATATCGTTTGCCGCATGGGTCAATGGTATGGACATGCAACCGAAGGATGTTGTCGGATCAACTTGTAAAAGTCGACATTAGAACGGCGTAAACGTCAATACCGTGGACACGTCGTCTAGTTTTGTTGCACTGTGCATGCCATGAAATATTTGTACGTCAATGGTTTGCATACTTCTCAATGAGAGAATATCGCGTATTCAGTATCATGCGTGCACTCCAACAAACGCGAATACGTCCTTGCTGAATTTCACATGTATCATCAGTACGCGATTCAACACACGTTACGACGTTCACTCGACTCTAACTTCCACTTTGCCAATGTGAAATAAGATCGAAAGGGTGGATCAGGTTGATGATATTCAGCGTGAGTCCGTCGCGAATAAAATATCCTGTGAATAATTCGAGTGAGAGAGCAAGAGAGATCGTGAGCCACGTAGGGAAGCGCGCCGCGAAGATGAAACCAAGTATCATGGCGCACGTGTCCATCAGAGAATTTATTATGCTATCGCCAATGTATCCTTGTGCGAGCGCTTGCTGTCGGTAGTGGTCGATGAGCCATGGCGTGTTCTCAAATATTTCCCAGCCCGCTTCTATGGCCACAGCAAAAACAATTCTCTGTGAGAAGGACATTCGTGGAAAGAGCAGGGCGAGCACAAAGTAAAAGATGAATCCATGGATGATGTGTGAGAACGTGTACCAATCAAAGATGTGTTGCGAATTTCCCGAAGAGAGCACGACTCCCTCCCATAATTTCACGTAGCCGCACGTGCAGATAGGCGGCTGTCCCATAAAAAATAGAACTCCTGCTTGTAAACCAATAAGTCCGACAACACAGATCGTACTTGTTCTCGACGACATCCGTTAATGATACATCTCACTTTGAAACCGCGGGTTCAGTCCCGCATTGTGCGACCTATTGACAGCAAGCATGCAACGGGTTGCGTCAGATAGACCCGAGAGACACATGTAGAGGGCATCTCAGGGCGATATAGTAGAGCCGCAAAGCTACCGGCAGAGGCGCGATGGAAGTGGAAGCTTGCGCGGCGACGAGACGTGGGCAGCTGGCCTCTTTCTCACTCACATTGCGCACACGCCTATCTTAGGATCCGCAATGCAGGATGCAGCAGGGCAGTAAATAGTCTAAGAGTAATTTGTTATGCGCTGTGGAGGAATGAAATGTATACAACCGAGATTTGGCTAATAACAAGCCGATATCGGGTGGATAAAAATGCGATATGCACCGTTTTACTGGCTGGTGACAGGTGGGCTCTGCGTCGCGTCTGAGGAGGTGGCGGGAGGTGTGGCATCGGGTGCGGGCGGCGTTGTGGTGCTTGCTGCGTCTTGTGCGGGGGGTGTCGTTTGTGGCTGCTCAGGAGCGGTCGTCGTAGAAACGTCGGTGGATGGGGCTGGCGAAGGTGGTGGAGGCGGAGGAGGGGGTGGGGTCGAAGGACTGGCTGCAGCCGCCGTATTTGCCGATGGAGCGCCATGGACCAGCTGCAGGAGAGCGCGGACATCGTCCTTGGAGAGGCATTGGTCGTCGACACAGATCACGTCTTTGGCATGTACACCGCCTACGAATATATTTCCGATACCATTCGTCGCGTCGGCAAGCCATTGTGAGACGCGGGCGAATATGCCGCTGAAGAAGTTTTGAACGAATGAATTTGTTTCGGGAGTTGAAGTCGCGGTCGAGGAAGCGATGGATTCCATTTTTTGATCTAACTCCTGCACGGCAGATACGAGATACGGGGTGAGACCGGCGTAGTTCATTGTTTTGTATCCGCGATCATCGGTCTGCACGAGCTCCGGCATCACGAGCTCGACATCTTGCGCGATGAAGCCCGAGTGTGCAGGGAATCCGTCGGACTCATTGTTCCAGTTGTATGTAACGGGTTTCAGGTCAAGCACTTTTTGCAGCGCGGGAACGAGTGGAGAAATATTTTTCTTGAGACGGATATCGGATGAGCAGGAGAGGGCGGTGAGCGTCGGATTGATATAACAGACTCCCGATGTGTTGGTGAATGATGCAACGTTGCCCGCAGTACGAGTATTATTGCCGACAATGAGTGCGATCGTCGTGCTCGCCGTCGTTGTTGTTGCTGCAATATACACGCGGCCGTTGTCATTGACCCCGCCGACGGCAAGCGACGGAGAGGATGATGCCGTCGCACCGACGTAGAAAGAATACGGCTCAGTGCTTTGCGCGACAGTGAAGAGGCCGGTGGGTGTCGTCGTGCCGACGCCGACTTTGCCCGATGACGTAATGCGCATGGCTTCGGTGAGTATGCCGTTGTTGAGCGTCGAGAAGGCGAGGTCGCCTTTGCCGCCGCTGAAGTTTTGCTGGAGGATGGAGGTAATGGCGGCGGTGGTGGTGTTGGAGCCGTAGATGTCGTTGGTGACGAAGATCGTGCGGACGGCGGAGGTGGTCGCTGATGTCGGGTTGTACATGATGTTGGTGGTCGAGGTCGCGGAGGCGGAGAGGAGTGTGGAGGTGGCGGTGCCGTACACATTGAGGCCTCCGCTGGTCGTTCCGTTGCCTATAGTGGTCGATGCGATCGCCGTGATGCCGCCGCTGAATTGCGTCAGGGTGGATGTGGAATTGCCGGTAACCGGGAAAGGATACGCGGCCCCGATCTGGGCGAAAGTCGGCAGACACGCAGTGCCTATGGCGAAGCATCCCGCCGCGAGCTGAATGCCGTTGCCGTAGAACGTGCTTGTCGCCACCGTGAAATTTGCGATGTTGTTAATGGAGAAAATACTTCCGGGCGATGTTGTGCCGATGCCGAAGAATCCTCCCGAGGTGAAGCGGCCGGCTTCGGAGAGCGTGCCCGTGTTGAGCACATTGAACGCGAGGTCGCCTTTGCCGCCGCTGAAGTTTTGCTGGAGGATGGAGATAATGGCGGCGGTGGTAGTGTTGGAACCGTAGATGTCGTTGGTGACGAAGATCGTGCGGACGGCGGAGGTGGTCGCTGATGTCGGGTTGTACATTATTTCCGCGGTCGAGGTCGCTGAGACGGAGAGGAGCGTGGAGGTTGCGCTACCATATACATTAAGTCCGCCACCCTGCGTGCCATTGCCTATCGTCGTCGAGCTTATAGACATCATGCCGCCGTTGAACGCCAACAGAGTAGTCGTCGATTCACCAAAAGTAGTAACAGTGAACGGCCATGGCGCGGTGAGCGTGAGCGAACCGCCGAGCGTGACGGCACCTCCGCCCGTGAGGCCCGTACCGGTATTGATCGTAACGGAGTTTGACGAGAGAAAATTGATGCCGACGGTCGTGGTCGAGATGACGTGTCCGGTCTGGTCGGTCGCGAGGAGCGCAGAGGCAAGATTTGCAAAGGAGAGGTTCGTGGTCGTCGCGGTGCCGCTCACCGTCAATCCACCCGTCGGTGTACCGTTGCCTATAGTAGATGATGCTTGCGAGACGAAGCCGGACTGGAAGGTCTGGAGATTGGTCCATGTGGCGGTGTTGCCGAGCGTTGGGAGGCAGGTCGTGCCGATGGCGAAGCAGCCGGAGGTCAGCGAGATGCCGTTGCCGGCTCCGTAGAAGGTGGTGGTAGCTGTCGAAAAATTGGCGACACTTCCGATGGAGAAGATGGAGCCCGGCGTTGTCGTGCCGATGCCGAAGAAGCCTGCCGAAGTGAGTCGGGCGCCTTCCGTGAGGGT